>JAVBQW010000014.1:0-89026 GCA_031548665.1 Thermoguttaceae bacterium | reverse complement strand
TGTTTTTTGATCTGGCTTGGGCAACATAAATCCTCCGTGAAGTGAAAGGAAAACGGAAGAAAAGTTTATCAAATTGCCCGGTTTTCTCCTATCTCAATTTTTTCAATTTCTTGCCGGTTAATTTCTGGCGAAAGCCTTATTTAAAATACGTCACGGCGTTGCGAAAGATCGCCAAGCCGTCGCCGACGGGGAGCGGTTGGCGTGGGTCCCGTCGCGTCCAACGAGGATGCTGCACAGGATCGATGTGTCGCTCCGGATGCGGCATCAAACCGAAAACGCGGCCCGTCGAATCACAGGCTCCGGCGACGTCGGCCGTCGCTCCGTTCGGATTGCCTCCCGCCGCGTACCGCAATACCAGTTGACCGGCGGCGTCCAACGACTTCAGCACGGCGTCGTTGCGGGGAACAAAGCGTCCTTCGGCGTGAGCGATCGGCAACTCCATCGACTCGATGCCCCGCAGGAACACGCATTGTTCGCCGACGGTCCGAAGATTCACCCAACGGTCCATGTACATGCCGGAAGCGTTCCACGTCAGCGTCGCCGGAGCCCCCTCCGCGTCGTCGTCGAAAAGCACGCCGGACTTGATCAGCACCTGAAAACCGTTGCAGATGCCGAGAATCAACTTGCCGGCGTCCTTGAACGCCCGAAACGACTCGGCAAGGTGATTGCGAATCTTCGTCGCAACGATCCGGCCCGCCGCGATGTCGTCGCCGAAGCTGAATCCGCCGGGAACGCAAAGAATCTGCGCCGAATCCATCGTTTTCGGCGACTCCAATATCCGATTGAGATGCAGCACTTCGACGTTCTTGGCGCCGGCCTGTTCGAAGGCAAACGCCGTTTCTTTGTCGCAGTTCGTTCCCGGAGCGCGTAAAATCAAGACTTTCGGCATGGAAAGGGCAAGGGACAGGGGGCAGGAGACAGGAAAAAAACTATCAAATGATGATACACCGCGTTGCCGGTTTGGGGAAGTCCCTTCCGTGTCTCCCTTCTCACGGCGGAGGAAACGGATAAAATGTTGGAATTCGAAAGAAGACGTGGTCCGACAGCAGAAAACACTGCAACAGGTCCGGTGAAACGATGCGATTCGACGAGTCCCCATTTCGATGTCCGTATCCGATGTGGTTGACGGCCATCACCTGTAATTTACCGCCGATTCTCGCATTTATCATATTCTTGTTATGGCAGAATGACTGTCCACCACCAGAATGGAAGTCATTTGTTCCTGTTTTTATCGTATTTGTCGTGTTGTTTTGGCAGATTTTATGGTTGCCGTACACGATTTGGTGGGAATTGGCTAATTTTTTGGTGTTGTCCGGAACCGTTTGGGCAGCATTTCAGGACGGGGTGGTGTTCGGGATCGGTTACGCTATCGTATTGGGATTGCTCCTGATTCCGTACTACCATACACGAACGCTGGGGTGGTGTTTCGCTCGACAGGAACGGAAAAAGCTGCAATCGCTGGTCGGTCGGGATGGAATAACGATCCGGCATGTGGAGCCGTTCCATATGGTGGTCGAAATCGACAGCGAACAGTTCGATGCCTGCCCCTATTATAACGGCAATGCGGTGCAAGGACTGCCGGATGGCGTACCCGTAACCGTCCTGCGAACCAGATTGATCGGAATTGATGTCGAACAGAAAAAAGAATGATTTAATGCGAGAATACGAAATAGACGAAAGGACGAAACAAACGAAAAAAGACGGAGCAATTTTTCGTTATTTCGTCTGTTTCGTATTCTCGTATTTAAGACTCGATATACAATGGACGATTTGATTTACCGCGATGAGTGTTACGCCATCACGGGGGCGGTTTTCGACGTTTATCGGGAAATCGGAAGCGGGTTCCTCGAAGCGGTTTATCAGGAATGTCTCGCCCGTGAATTCATCCTCAAAAAGATCCCGTTTGAAACCCAAAAACTACTCCGACTGTATTACCGCCAGGAGTTGATCGAACAAACCTACCGGGCGGACTTCGTCTGTTACGATTCCATTATCGTCGAGATCAAAGCCGTTTCCGACATCGCCCCGGCACACAAAGCGCAAGTCCTGAACTACCTGAAAATGTCCGGTATGCAACTCGGATTGTTGATCAATTTCGGACATTTTCCCAAGGCAACCGTCGATCGAATTCCCAACATTAGCAATTTTAAATGCGAGAATACGAAACAGACGAAATAACGAAACAGACGAAAAATTTCTGAAGGAAATCCTTTCTCCCCTTTTCGTATTTTTTGACCTTTCGTCTGTTTCGTAATCTCTCCCCAAAAATGAAAACAAACGAACTCCGTGAGAAATATCTGTCGTTTTTCGAATCCAAGGGCTGCGTCCGCAAGCCGAGCGACGTGCTGGTTCCCAAATGGGATCCGTCCGTGCTCTTCACGCCGGCCGGAATGAACCAGTTCAAGGACCATTTTCTGGGCCGCTGCAAGTTGGAGTTCACCCGGGCGACGACCTGCCAAAAATGTTTGCGGACCGGCGACATCGATAACGTCGGCCGCACGGCGTACCATCACACGTTCTTCGAAATGCTCGGCAATTTCAGCTTCGGCGACTATTTCAAGCGTGAAGCGATTCTCTGGGCCTGGGAATTCCTCACCGACAAAAAATGGTTGGGCATCCCGAAGGAAAAACTCTCCGTGACGGTCTACAAAGACGACCACGAGGCGGCGAAAATCTGGTTCGACGAAGTCGGCATCCCGAAAAACCGCCTCCAATATCTTGAGGAAGACGAAAATTTCTGGCCCGCCAGCGCTCCGAGTCTGGGACCGGACGGCGTCTGCGGTCCGTGCAGTGAAATCTACCACGACACGCCGGTCGGAGCCGTCGAAATCTGGAACCTCGTTTTCACCCAATTCAACCGCGTCGGCGACCCGCCGGACAATCTGCGACCGCTGCCGAGCAAGAACATCGACACTGGAATGGGACTCGAACGCTGCGCCGCGGTTCTTCAGGGAGTCGACACGAACTACCATATCGACATTCTGCGACCGCTGGTCGAAGCCGCCGCCGAGGTTCTCGGCAAGAAATACGATCCGGCGGCCGACGACGGACGCCGATTGCGACGGATCGCCGACCATGTTCGAGCCTGTGCGTTTGCCGTGCATGAGAACGTCTATCCCGGCAACAAAGAGGAAAAATACGTGATTCGCCGATTGCTCCGCCGTGCGGTACTCGACGGTCGCCAAATGGGGCATCAGGGAACGTTTCTGCATCTGCTGGTTCCGACGGTCGCCGAAATGATGAAGGTTCCGTATCCGGAACTTTCCGAAACGACGGAGCGGGTCGCCAAGGTGATCGCCGCCGAAGAGGAACACTTTATCGGAACCGTCGACTCCGGGCTCGAAAAGATCGAGAAAATCTTCGGCGAGATGCAGTCGAAAAAGCGGTCGCAGGTTTCCGGAGCGGAAGCGTTCGACATGTACCAGACCTTCGGTTTCCCGCCGGAACTTTTCGAAACGATGGCCGCGGAACACAATTTCCGTTTCGACTGGCCCGGTTTCAAGAAGGAAATGGAGCGGCACGGCGAACTTTCCGGCAGCGCGGAGAAAAACCTGTTGTTCAAACACGACGTGCTGGAAGGAATCAAAAAGACGCAACACCAATCGACGTTTCTCGGATACGGGCAACTGGAACTCGAAACGTCGACAATCGTCGCGATCGTCGCCGAAGGAAAACTGGTTGACAAGGAAGACGAAGTCGACCATTCGGAACCGATCAAGGTCGTGCTCGACAAGACGACGTTCTACGGCGAGAAGGGCGGCCAAGTCGGCGACAAGGGAATGCTCACGGCTCCGGGAGTCGAGTTCGAAGTTCTCACGACGCAGGTCGACGGCGAGTTGATCCTTCACGTCGGACATCTTCGGAAGGGTTCGATCAAGGTCGGCGACGTCGTGTTCGCCGGTGTTGACAAGGAAAATCGGCAAGCGATTGCGAGGGCGCACTCCGCGACCCATATGCTTCATTATTCGTTGCGAAGACATCTCGGAGCCCACGCCGAACAGCAGGGCTCGAAAGTCGACGCCGATGTTCTCCGCTTCGACTTTACGAACCATCAAGCGGTCGACAAGGAAATTCTTCAGACAATCGAACGGGACGTCAACGGCTTGATTCTTGACGCCGCCGAGGTGCTTTCAAAGGAAATGGATCTCGACGCCGCCCGGAAAACCGGGGCGATGATGCTCTTCGGCGAAAAATATCCGGAAAAAGTCCGCGTCGTGATCGTCGGTGAAAGCAAAGAACTCTGCGGCGGCACCCATCTGACAAATTCGTCGCAGGTCGGCTTGTTCAAAATCGTCTCGGAGGAAAGCGTCTCGGCCGGAACCCGTCGAATCACGGCGTACACCGGCAAAAAGGCGGTCGAAAAGGTTTTGGCTGAATCCGCGATTCTGCAACAACTTGCTGCAGGTTTGAAGGTTCCCGCCGAAGAAATTGCCGCCAAGGTCGAAGGGCTTGCCGATCAAGTCAAAAAATTGCAGAAACAATTGAAGGCGGCTCCGAAAGAAAACCAAAAATTCTCCGCCGACGATCTACTTAAGGACGCGGAAACGGTCAACGGCGTGAAAGTCGTTGTTCAAAACATTCCGGGAGCAGATATGAACGTGCTGCGGCAACTGGTCGATGTGCTCCGAAAGAAGTCGGAATCGGTCGCCGTGATGCTCGCTTCGACGACGGAAGACGACAAAATCACGTTGGCGGCCGGTCTGAGCGGCGACCTCGTCGCAAAGAAGCGGGACGCCGTTGCTTGGGTCAAATCGGTGTCGACGTTGATCGGCGGCGGCGGCGGCGGCCGTCCCGACATGGCGCAATCCGGCGGCAAGGATCCGTCCAAATTGCCGGAAGTTTTTGCGGCCGCGAAAAAATGGTTCGCTGAATAGTCTTGTTCGGAAGCACCGTTTTGCAAATAATGGGCGTGGTTTTTCGGAGCCGGGACCTGCGGTCCCGGTCTTAAGACCGTCTGCGTTGACTTCAGACCGCATCTCCCGTACAATTCGACAAACGAACGTCGAAGCCGTTTCGGCGTTTTCTCATGCAACATCGATCGATCAAGGAGATCATCATGAAACGTTCACTGTCCGCCGTTTTTTTGACCCTTTTGGCTCTTATTGCGTTTGGTTGCCAACCTGCGGCGAAACCGGAACCGTCGACACCTTCCGCTCCGGCGCCGGCAGCGGCGTCTGAAAAGCACAGCGACGATGACGGGCACGCCCACGGGCATTCGCATGATGTCGGTCCCCAGGGCGGAATCCTTGCCGTTCTCGGACAGCATCAGTTTCACGCCGAAGCGATTGCCGACGAAAAAACCGGCGCCGTCAAGGTCTTCGTCTACGACGGCACGAACCAAGCGGTCAAGATTGACGCCAAGGAATTGACGATCAATCTCATGGTCGACGACAAACCGGCCAAATACACGTTGCTTGTCGACCACGACGGCTCCGACGGCAAACCGGCCGTGTTCGCGATCACGGACGCCCATTTGGCCGAACATCTCTGCGACGGCTGGAAGGGCGACGCCAAAGTTTCCATCGACATCGCGGGAGCCCCCTGCGTCGGAAATTTCGCCCAGCCGAAACACAAACACGAACATTAGACTTTCGCTCGAATGCTTCGTATCCGTTTGGCGATCCGCTTGCGTTTTAGCCGCAAAGCGCGTCTGGGCAATTTATTTTCTTCTCATGCCGATCACTTTGCCGCGAGCGAGTCGTCGTTCGTTTTTACAGGGGACCTTGACGGGAATCGTCGGAACCCTGTTTTCGGGGACTCTGTCAGCGGCGGAGCCCCGACGGTCGCCGGATGTCTGGGCTCTCTTTTCCGATACACATATTCCGGGTGATCGGACGAAAACCGGCGGCAAATCGCCGGTCAATCCGGTCGAGCATTTGACGGCATTCCGAACCGATGTACTTTCCGATGCCGTCGGCAAGCCGAGCGGCCTGATCGTCACCGGGGACTGCGCTTATCTCCACGGCGACCCCACGGACTACGACACGCTCCTCGACGAGTTCACGCCGTTCCGGGAAGCGGAACTCGACGTCCATTTCGTGATGGGAAATCACGACAATCGCAAGAATTTTCTCGACGCCCTTGCCCGAAAAGTCGGTGAAAAACCGTTGCGAAAAATTCCGGATCGGCTCTGTTCCGTGATCGAAACGCCGAAAGCGAATTTTTTCCTTCTCGATTCCCTTGAAAAGACGAATCGTACATCGGGCCTCTTCGGCGACGCGCAGCTCGGTTGGCTCGAAACGCAACTCGACGCCCGCAAGGACAAACCGGCGATTCTCTTTGCGCATCATTATCTGGATTACACGGGCCAGATCGTCAAAAATCCTCACGCACTATTCGACACCGAAGATTTCTGGAAGCGGATCAAGGACCGCAAACAGGTTAAAGCGTACGTTTTCGGACATTCGCATGCCTGGGGCAATCTGAAGAAGGACGGCGTCCACCTGGTCAACCTTCCGGCTTCCGCTTGGCGTTTCGACTCCTCGCAGCCCTTCGGTTGGGTTCTCTGTGAACTGAACGACGGCGGCGTCAAACTGACGCTGCGTTCGCTGGATCCGGAGCATCCGAAGCACAATCAGATTCTCGAGCTGGCTTGGCGGGATTAAGGCTTTTGCTCGAAAGTTTTCTACCAAAGAGCCGGGGGTGTAGGCGGTATTCCGCCGTAGCCCCCGGATGGTTCGTGTTCCGAACAGAATGAAACATCAGGTATGATTTTTTCGAGCGACAGCCTAACGGTTTTTTGAAACCGAACCGTTCGAGTTTCAATCCGAATGGACGTCATTCTCCAATATTCTTTCGCCTGAAACCGTCAACAACGATTGACTTCGGCGGGAGCCGCCTCTACAATGCGAGGATGCTGCACCTACAAATTCTCGGTACCGGATGCAAAAAATGCGAGAAGCTGGCCCAACAGGCGGAAACCGCCGCAAGGGAACTCGGCGTGGAGTTCACGCTGGAGAAAATCGGCGACATCACGAAAATCCTTGAGTTCGATATCATTCAAACGCCGGGGCTTGTCGTTAACGGTCGCGTGCGATGTTCGGGAACCGTTCCGACCGTCGAGGAGATCAAACGCCTGTTGCTCGTTCCTGATCGTACCGACGACGTTTCATGAAACGCGTGATTACCGTATTCCTTTTGGTTTTTATCGCTTCAGTATTCGTTTCACACATCGTTTTATCGTTTCGGGAAAGGGAGGCCGCGACCGTTCCCGACGGAATAAACGTCCTGTTTTTTCATGCGGGGACGCGTTGTTCGACCTGTATTCATCTGGAAAAGCTGATCCGAAAACAACTGGACGGTTCGTTTCGTGCCGATCTCGATACCGAAAAGGTCAGGTTTTTCCCCCTTCCGTATGACGCCCCGGAAACCCGTGGGATCGCCGAACGTTTTCACGTCGGAACGATTTCGTTGATCCTGCTCGAACAGGAGAACGGAAAAACGGTTCGTTGCCGTGATTTATCGAAACAAATTTGGAAAAACAACGGCGACGACAAAAAGATGAACGAAATGCTGTCCGACGAATTCCGGAATTTTCTATCGCCATGAACACGATGGAATGGTTGCCGGCCTTGGCCGGTACTTTTTGGCTCGGCCTCCAAACGGCGATTTGTCCCTGTCCGTTGGCAACGAACATCGCGGCGATTTCGTACATTGGACGCCGAATGAACCGGCCCCGTGAGACGATTTTTTCCGGCATCCTGTACGCCGGCGGACAAATCCTGTCCTACCTCGTTCTGTCTTTCGTCGTTCTTGTCGTACCGATTTATTCCGGCGACCAATTGACGCGGTTTTTCACGTCGACGCTTCATGTCGCGATAGGACCGATCATGATTCTCGTCGGCATGGTCCTG
The DNA here is from genome assembly GCA_031548665.1 of Thermoguttaceae bacterium. GTDB lineage: Bacteria > Planctomycetota > Planctomycetia > Pirellulales > Thermoguttaceae > WRKP01. The sequence goes on along the minus strand of JAVBQW010000014.1, from coordinate 81,173 downwards.
AGCGGCCTGATCGACTTTCCGATTCCCGTAACGAACGGAGAAAAAATCAAAATGATGGTCGACCGGTTCGGTCTTTGGAGTTCGTTTCCCTTGGGCGTCTTATTCGCGCTGGCTTTTTGTCCGACGACGGCGGCAATGTTTTTGACGATGCTCATGTTCTCCGCCCAAGCCGGATCCGTTTTCATTTTTCCCTTGACGTTCGGTCTCGGCATGTCGTTGCCGGTCGTTTTCTTTGCGATCCTGCTTGCCTTTCAAGTTCGCTGGCTCGGCAATTCGTTTCATGTTTTGGAACGAACGGAACGAATCATACGCCCCTCGGTCGGTGTCCTTTTTATCTTGCTCGGCATCTGGTTTACGGCAAGAACATCCTTGGGGCTCGCCTGAAAAAAAAGAGCGGCAGAGGAAACATGAAGGGGGTGGCGGCTCTGCCGTCTCGTGATCATTGTTTTCGTGCTAATTTCACGTCGAGCGTCAAGCTCCCCTGATCGTCGGTGAACATTTCGGAGACGAACGGTTCGTATCCGTCCGCTTCGAGCATGAAATGGTGTCCGCCGCCGTTTCTCGGTTCGTCGAAGAACGCCCGATAGTTTCCGTCCGTAAACTTGCTCGGTCGGTCCTTGTTCCAGTACGCCGCCTGTCTCGGGTTCTTGCCGTCGAAGTTGCCGCCGGAAGTCAGCGTGATGTTCTTGATCGGTTCGCCGGTTTCCGCGTCGCTTACCTTGCCGCGAATTTCCAGCGGCAGCCGCATCCGATAAACGAACGGTTCGTCCTGGGCTTTCAGTTTCAAGTCGCGGATCGATTGATATCCTTCCCGAATGATCGAATACTCGACCTCGTCGTCCGGCGCCCAGGTCCACGTCCAATTCCCTTCATTGTCGGCGTGTTGCGGAATCAGCTTGGAGTCGCCGAGCAGCAGGAACGTCCCCCGCCAACGGAACGGACAGACACGGGCTTTCGCAATCGGCTTGCCGTCCATGTCGAGCACTTTGAACTTGACGGTCTTGCCGGATTCAAGCGTAAACTCGATCGGTTTCGAGAAGTCGGTGCATTCTTCCATCTGCGGAGCGAAACCGACGGCGGCGACGTAAACGTTCGTCGATCCCGGCTTCAGATTGTCGAAACGGAATGTTCCGTCTTCCTTTGTTTTCTGCGGCTGCATCAGGCTGAACTCACGGTCTTTTTCCGTAACGACGATTTTTGCGTCCTTGATCGGCTTGCCGTCGAGCCCGAGCACTTTGCCGTTAAGCGACGCCCCTTTTCGTAACATCACGACGGCGGTCTTGTCGAGCATCTGCGGATACGGCGGATAAGTTCCGGTCAATTCGCTCTGCACGTAATCGGGATGTTTCACGTCGAGCCGGAACTTATGCATCGACGCCGGAGCCCTGTTGACGCTCCATTTTCCATCGGCGTCGGTCTTTGCGTTGCCCGCCGAATAAAGATGGTGCTCCCGATCCGGTGCGTAGTATTGACATTCGACCGACGCCCCTTGAATCGGCTTGTTGTTTTCGTCGACGACGATTCCGCCGACCACGGTTCCCTTTTCCATCGTGAAAACGTGTTCCTTGGGAATGGTGTTCCACGCTCCGTAACCGCGTTGCCAATCGGCGATCCGAAAAACGTAACCGTTATGACGAATCTGGTAACCGACGAAACCGGTGTTCTTTTTCTTTTCGAGTTCCTTGACGGAGGCGACGCCGTTTTCGTCCGTTTTTACCTTGAAACTTCCCCGGTCGTCGCCGTTGAACTGGATTTCGATTTCGACGTCTTTCATCGGCTTGCCGTTTTCGTCAAGTACTTTGACGGTCGGATCGGCGGGAATCATCGGATTCGGCGACTTCGGATTGTTCGAGGTGTCGACCCACGGTTTCCGTTCTCCCAGTTTGACCGGTTTCGCCTTTTCGGTCGTCGGCGTCGACGGTGTATTGGCGAGCGGCGTACAATTATTATCCCCTTTTTCGCTCAGGTAAAAATCGAGCTTGAATTCCTTTTCGGTTCCGAGCAGACGAACGTCCTGAACGTTCGCCGTGATCTCCTTCGAATTCTCCTTGCTCGGATGCCTGACGGCCCGGAAACGATATTCACGCGGCACGGCGGGGAGGAACGTTTCGTATTCGCCGGCGGCAAGTTTTTCCTTTTTCTCTGAAGGAAAATTATTGGGGTCGCCAAAAGACAGATACTTATCCGCCTCGTCGGTCGTATAAACCGTTCCACTGCGTCGTTCCGGTGAATTGAAGCCGACGGGATTCGTCGTGAACGACGTCGGCGGATTCGGATCCTTTTCGCCGACCGTTACATAAAAATGATCTGCGGGGGAACCGTCCGGCATGAAGACCTTGCCGTGAAGCCGGATGCCGGGTTTCAGGACGATATCGAGCTTCTTCTCGTCGCTGCCGTCGCCGACGCTGTAATTGAAGACCGCCGGAGCCGCTCCCTTGTCGCTGTCGAAACTCAAATTGTAAATCACGTTGGCGTTGTCGTTGAGGTTGAACTCCCCGTTCTTGTCGGTTTCCCGTCCGCCGCCGGAACCGTTGTGCCAACGAACGCTGATGTGAACGTCGGGAACCGGCGTTCCGTCTTCCAGTTTCACGGTTCCCTTCACGGAACCCTGTCGCGGCAACGTGAGCGTCGGCAGACCGTCCACGATTTTCATCTCTTTCCATAGACTATTTACGCTGCCGTAATACCGTTTCGATTTGTCCGATTGGACGACGCCTCCCGAAGGTCCGTGAGCGTAGAACGTCGAACCGTCGAGGAAAGTTTTCGGTACGGTATCGATCGTCGCGATGCCGTCGGCGTCGGTCAATGCGTCGAACAAATTCAAACCGGTCGTATTGAATTGTTTGGAATGTCGCTCTTTGACATACGGACTCCCCCACATCGCGGGTTCCTGTTTCGGCAGCTCGCACGGTTTTTGAATCAGCCAAGGATTGACCATTGCCCCGGCGAGCGGTTTTCCCTCCTGATCGACGACGCGGATTTTGACCGGCTCAATCGGAGAAAGTTTCAGCGCGAACGGTCCGTCGCTGATTTTGTCCGGCGGCGTCACGGCGACTTCGCCCATCGGTTGATACGGATCGATTTCCTCGGTCGGACAAATATCGAAACCGACTCCTTTTTTGTACGCGATCAATCTCAACAGCGACAACTTTTCCGGATACAGAAATTGGAATTTTCCCTCCTTGTCCGTTCGAACGATTTCGGAGTGAACGGATTGATAGGATCCGGCGACGAGAATTCCCTCGGCGGGACGGCCTTCGGCGTCGACGACGGTTCCCGTGACGACTCGTTCCGTTTTCCGAAGCGGAATCGTGACTTCGCCGATTTTCTGCGTTCTCGCGTTGCCGAGCCAATGGGCCGTACCGAATCTCTTGCGATCGGCGTCGACGGCGTACACGCTGCCGTAAAAAAAATTGCCGTCCGGTTTTTCGAGCGTAAATTCACCGTTTTCGTTCGTCGTCGCTTCCTGGTCCTTGGCGGCGCTTTCGCCGAGAATTCGAACCTTGGCTCCGGCGACGGGATTTTTCGTTTCATCGACGACCTTCCCGCGTATTGAATTCCCGTCAAGAGCCGGGGATGGAGGCGTACTCGCCGCAATCCCCGGATGTACCAACCCGGGGACTGCGCGAGTACGCTCCGTCCCTGGCTCTTTGGGGGGAGTTTTCGCGACGAGATCGATTTTGACGAGTCCGAAGCAGAACAAAACGGCGAGACAGAAAATCATCGAAACGTGTTTCATGGTCGGCTCCTTGGGATGGGTTCGGTGTTCCTCCAAACGGCGAATCCGTTCGGTCAAATCGCGATTCCGAAACGCCGGGAGAACGCCGACGTATCGGGGAGAGGTCCGGTGCAGCAAGAGCATCGACTCGGCGAAGCGGACCACGGAGTCGTCGCCGTTTCCGTACGCTTCGGCGTCGCAACGCCATTCGGCGGCTTCGTTGAACTTTTTGAGGGCCCACCACGCCGCCGGATTGAACCACTGAACGGACGCTAACGCCGTGAAGAGCAACGACTTAACGCCGTCCCGATGCCGGGCGTGGGAGAGTTCGTGTTTCAGAATTCCCAGCCGGACATCTTTCGGCGATTCCTCCCAAAGGGATTTCGGTACGAGAACGGTTTCTCCCCGGGGAAGTCGGACGATCGCCGGACCGATTTGTTCGGTGAGCAGCAATCCGATTTTACGTTCGGTATTTTGCAGCAGGTTCCATTCGGCGAGATGTTCGTCCGACGCCGGTGTTGCCGTGCGCAACGAAATCACCAACCGAACGAAACAGAAAAAATGAAAAATCACGATCCCCATCATCCCGGCGATCCAAAAGCCAAAAATCCCCAAACCGCCCGCTTGCGTTTTAGCCGCGCAGCGCGTCTCGGGTTTTTCCGTCGAGGTTTGAACGATATTTTCCGTAACGCCGACCGGTTCGGCAACAGCAACGGAATCGGCGTCCGGAATCGGCGGCGCCGAAATTTCGTGCGGAATCGACGGCGTGTCGGCAACCGCAATCACCGCAACGGGTTCCGGAGCGAGTAGTTCGAGTTTGAGCGGCCAGTGTATCCAAAGAATTCCTTGCAGAACGACGGCGAACCACGCCAAACGGTGCACGCGGGCATTCCGACAGCGGCAACATCGAAGCAATATCGAAACGAGAACCGCGCCGACGACCACGGCGATTCCGGACCGGAACAGCGAGTCGAGCAGAAAGGCGGACATCATGATTCACGCTCCTTTTGTTTGTGTTGCGCAACGATTTGTTCGAGAACCGCGATTTCTTCTTCGTCGAAGGCCCGTTTCGCGAAAAGATGCGACAAAAACGGAGCGACGGTTCCGCCGCAGAGTTTTTCGATCTTGTCGTAATACGGATCGCTCACGTCTTCCGGTTTGAGTAGGGCTCGATACTCGCCGGGAAATCCAACTCGCTCGGCGGCTCCCTTGTCGACCAAGCGATTGAGCCGCGTCTGGATCGTTGCGTACGAAACCTGATTTCCTCGGGCCGCGTGTTCTTTGTGAACCCGCGAAATCGTACCGCCGCCCAATTCCCAAAGGATACTGAGCATTTCCATTTCGCCGGGACTGATCTTGATTTGCGGACGTTTCCTGGGCATGAGTTTTCTCCGGAATAAAAATACCAAGTCTTTGGTCAAAAATAAGCTGTCGAATGGAACAAAAACAATCGAGGTTCAACCCCCGAGTTACGGCGGAGTACCGCCTCCACTCGGGGCTCTTTTCGATAGGTTGTTTTTGATCACCCCCTAAGACAATGTCATAGCTTGGATTCTATGACATTGTCCTAGTTCTGTCAAGAGAAAAGAAAAAAGTTTTTTTTGTATCCGCTCCCGGACATTCCGTTCCGCTGCGGAACAGCTAGAATATGTACTGTAAGGCTTCCGCCAGAAAAATAATCGGCAATAGAACAGAGCACGAAGCGTCAGCGAGTGTTTGGAGCACATTCCCTCGCTGACGCGTCGGGCTCTGAAACTTGCCGCTAATTTTCGGGGAGTCGTTTTCTTTCGAGCGAAGGCCTAATCGCAGAATATTTTCGTCCATGCAACCGTTTCCCGTTCGTCCATCCGGCTTTCCCGACGTTTTCGGTTCGCATCCGGTGTTCAAATCGATGCTCCGTTACGAAAACGACGATTCGTACGGAATCCTCGCCGGGGTTTCTTCGATTGTCGCCGCGACGGTTGAAAACGAAGACCGGTTCCTCTCCCGCGATGAATGGAAGCGATGGAAAACGATCGCTGCCCAAACGTACCGCGAACCCTGGTTCGCCGGTCGAATTTGTGTCGCGATTCTCTGGGCTCGATATCTCAACACCGTCGACGCGGTTCCCTGGAAAGAGTTGGAAACGATCAGTCGCGATCGAAACGAACGAGGAACCCGTCCGCGTCTTTATCATCGGGGAGTCGCCATCGACCGCGACTTGTCGATCTCGCATTCGAGTGAATGGGTTCTCGTCCTTGTCGCCAAGCGGCTCGGTCTGAGGCTCGGTTGCGACCTGACCGCCGTGAATTCCGTTCCTGAATCGGTCTGTCGTCGCTTCTTTCACGAATCTGAAATTTTGCACGACAACGCAACCGCCCCGGAACATCGCGAACAAGTTTGGGCGGTCAAAGAAACCGCGTACAAGATCTGCAACGAAACACGAGGATTTTCGCCGCTCCATTGGCTGACCCGACGTCTCGACAACGACACGTTTTCCTGCGTCGATCTCAAATCCGACATGAAAAATCCCGTGACGGTTTCGACGTTCCGTCACGCCAATCACGTCGTCGCCGTCGGGGGAACCGGGACCACAGGAGCCTCGCCAAAATAACTCATACAATTGTACAATATCACCCCTTGCTTCAACCCCCGAGTTACGGCGGAGTACCGCCTCCACTCGGGGCTCTTTGTACAGTTTATTTTGGCGAGCCTCCATAGGTCCCGGCTCTGTTGGGGGGGTCAGCTGCAGCCCATGCTTTTACCGCAATTATAACAGAGATAACAGTTGCCGTTGCGAACGCTGATCGCGCCGCAGGCGTCGCAAAGCGGAGCGTCCGACTGGAACGAGGCGTACTGTTCGTCCGACGCCGCGATGTGCGAGGCGATCCGATTCGACGGCAACGGTTCACCGGCAACGGCCACCGAACTGTCGATCACCGAAACGCTGACCAAATGGGACGAGCCATTACGACCAGGAACGTGGGATGTTCCTTCATACGAACCGGCTCCATCACCTTTCTTGGCGATGGGGGATTCTTCCAACAACGATTGCGGCCCCTCCGGTCTCGGCATCTCGTGCAAGACGGTACCGGGCAATTCTTTCGTCTTTCCGGCGACACCGCAACGTCGTTCCTTGCCGTTCCACGACGATTCCGTCGCCGCCGCGCCGTGTCCGTTGCCGTTTGAGTATAATCCGTTGGAGCCGCCGTTCTGTGGGTCCAGCTGCACGGTACTCTCATTGGGGAGGAAGGTTCGGCCCAGCCAACGGAAAATGTAATCGACCAAGCTCTTGGCGATCGGAATGTCAGGATTCTTCGTATGTCCGAGCGGTTCGAACCGGGTATGGGAGAATTTTTCCACATAGACCTTGAGAGGCACGCCGTATTGTAGGCTCATCGAAATCGCGGTGCCGAAGCAGTCCATCAAGCCGCCGATCGTGCTGCCTTCCTTCGCCATCGTGATGAACAGCTCGCCGACACGACCGTCCGGGTAAAGGCCGACCGTAATGTATCCTTCGTGTCCCGAAATGTTGAATTTATGCGTCATCGAATGCCGTGTGTCCGGCAGGCGTTCCCGACGCGGTCCGGCAAGCTTTCGCTTTTCCTTGCGGCTGAGACCCGGAGTACCGGCTAAATCATCGCCCGGAGTACCGGCTAAATTGCTGGATTTATCGGCGTCGTTCGATGTCGAGAGCGGTTGGGCGCCCTTCGAACCGTCGCGGTAGACGGCCAAGGCTTTCAGGCCGAGTTCCCAGCCGAGCATGTAGGCGTCGGCAATGTCCTGAACCGTCGCGGAATTCGGCATGTTGACGGTCTTCGAAATCGCGCCAGAGATAAACGGTTGGGCTGCGGCCATCATTTTGACGTGGGCGTCCCACGGAATGCAGCGGTCGCTGCCCGGCGTCGGAAACGCGCAGTCGAAGACCGGCAAATGCTCCTCCAGAAGATGCGGGGCTCCGTGAATCGTTCCCTTTTCCTCGATGTGCTTGACGATCGCTTCGATTTCGTTTTCCGGATAGGCCAAGGTCCGCAGGGCCAGCGACACGGTGTTGTTGACCAGCTTGAGCGTTCCGCCGCCGGCCAGCGACTTGTACTTGACCAACGCGATGTCCGGTTCGATGCCCGTCGTGTCGCAGTCCATCATGAAGCTGATCGTTCCGGTCGGGGCCAACACGGTCGACTGGGCGTTGCGGTAGCCGTTGCGGCGGCCGACGTTCAGGACTTCGTCCCAAAGGGCCTGGGCTTTCGTCTTGAGGTATTTCGGACATTTCGAGATGCCGTTGACGGCGTCCCAGTGCATTTGGATGACGTTGAGCATCGGCAGGCGGTTCTCCGGAAACGCTTCGAACGGTCCGACGACGCCGGCGAGTTCCGCGCTGGTCCGGTACGCCGCTCCGTGCATCAAGGCGGTCAACACGCTGCACAAGCCTCGGGATTCGTCGGAGTCGTACGGCAAGCCAAAGCTCATGAGAAGGCTGCCGAGATTCGAATATCCCAAGCCGATCGCCCGGAATTTATGGGAGTTCTCCGCGATTTTCTTGATCGGATAGCTCGCCCGGTCGACGATGATTTCCTGCGCGATGAAGAAAATCCGACAAGCCTGGATGAAGCGTTCCGTGTCGAACAGGCCGCCTTCCATACGGAATTTCATCAGGTTGATGCTCGCCAGATTGCAGGCCGTGTCGTCGAGGGACATGTACTCCGAACACGGATTCGACGCGTTGATCCGACCCGAATTCGGCGTCGTGTGCCAACGGTTGATGATCGTATCATACTGAACCCCCGGATCTCCGCAGGCCCATGCCGTGCTGGAGATTTTGTCGAAAACTTCCCGAGCCGGATACTCCGGACCGGTCTTCGACGGATCGGTGATCCAACGGGTCGTCCAGGTTTTTTCTTCTTTGACCGCCTTCATGAAATCATCGGTCAAGCGAACAGAAAGGTTGGCGTTTTGATAAAGAATCGACGAATAGGCGTCTTCGTAAGACAGACCGCTTTTCATGAGGATTTTCGCTTTTTCCTCTTCACGGAGCTTGCAGTCGATGAATTCCATGATGTCCGGATGCGTGACCTTCAGCGACTGCATTTTGGCCGCCCGTCGGGTCTTGCCGCCGCTCTTGACGACCGCCGCGATTTGGTCGTAAACCCGCATGAAAGACAGCGGACCCGACGGTTTGCCGCCGCCGGCCAACTTTTCGATGCTCGACCGGATCGTCGAGAGGTCGGTCCCGGTTCCGCTGCCGAATTTGAAGAGCATCGCCTCGCTCTGGGCGAGGCCCATGATCGCCTCCATGTTGTCCTCGACGCTCTGTATGAAGCACGCCGAAGCCTGCGGATGCTCGTAAGAGTTCGACGGCTGCGTCGCCTCGCCGGCCTTTTCGTCCCAATGCCAGGTACATTTTCCGCCCTTGATGCCGTACTGCGGAAACAGGCCGACGTTGAACCAGACCGGTGAGTTGAACGAACCGTATTGATGGAGCAGCAACCACGTCAAATCGCGATAAAAGACTTCACCTTCCCGCTTGGAAGCAAAATAGCCGTCGGCGACGCCCCAGTCGGCAATCGTCCGGCTGACACGGTGAATCAGTTGGCGAATGCTCTTTTCCCGTTCCGGTGTCTTCGGTTCGCCGTAGAAATACTTGCTGGCAACCACGTTGACCGCAAGCTGCGTCCAAGTGCTGGGAAACTCGCAGTCGTTCTGTTCGAAGAAGACGGAGCCGCCGTCGCCTTTGATCGTCGCCGTTCGTTTCGTCCATTCGACGGTCTCGAACGGATCGTTGACGTTTTCCGGACAGAATATCTGTTTAATGCTCAATCCGCTTTGCGGTGTCGATTCGGGCTCCAACTCAAATCGGCCCTGCGGTTGTCGTTGGTCCTTGTTTTCCATGTTTTTTTCCGAAATGGTAGCGTCCAAACTGATCATATTATCCATATAAAAAGGGAAAGTTAGCCGCGTCGTCCGCGACGCGCTGAATTTTTTCCAAATTGAGGGATTTAGCGCATCGCAGGCGATACGGCTAACCAAGACTGTATTTAGTATCTCTCTTGCGAAGAAAACACAATATGTCGTGCTTGCATCAAGAACAAGCGAACATCATACCCTCTTGAAATACGAAGTCAATCATTTTTCGGTTTGTTCTTCCAAGTCGCATTTTGACAAGAAGTTGCAATCTCTACGGAATCGCCGATGATATGTCTCCTTTTTTCGGTAATGTTTCTCTAAACCGTTTGCTGAAAAAAAGTTCGGCGTTTTTTGACTTCGTGGCGATAATTCGTCGAACAATTTCAGAAAACAAAAAATTTTGGAAAAGTTTTCGCTGCGCCACGGAATCGCTCAAGTCGCAAAAAGTGATGGACGATGATTAGGGGAATATGGTCAAAATCGTGTCAAAATAGGCAAAATAAATCATTTTAAAACGGCACAAAACTCCCTTGCACAGTTTGATAAAGTGTGGATAATGGTTCCTTCTTTGGCAAAAATTTCGTCATCCCCTCGCAGGCGGGGTCTTGGTACAGAGTTAATTAACAACAGCCGGAAAGGAGGCGGTACTCCGCCGGATTGACGGTGGAAACGCCCTGAACCGTCATTACGGCGACTACGCCTCCATTCCGGCTGTTATTCCTATCGCGGCTAACGTTGTACCAGCTCCCCGCCTTCGCGGGGATGACGGATCGTTTAACATTATTGATCCTTCCCCATGCTCGAACTGAAAGAAAAAACCAGCGTCAACAAGACGAACGGTCCCATGTCCAATATTGAAAAGCTCCGCAACATCGGAATCTCGGCTCACATCGACTCCGGCAAGACGACACTCAGCGAACGGATCCTGTTTTATACCGGCAAGTCGCACAAAATCGGCGAAACGCACGACGGCAGCGCGACTATGGACCACATGGAACTGGAACAGGAGCGCGGCATCACGATCGCCAGCGCGGCGACCAGCGTCCAATGGAAGGGAAACGCGATCAATCTGATCGACACGCCGGGACACGTCGACTTCACGGTCGAAGTCGAGCGGAGTCTCCGCGTTTTGGACGGAGCCGTACTCGTTCTCTGCTCGGTCGGCGGCGTGCAGGCGCAGTCGATCACGATCGACCGTCAAATGAAGCGGTACGGCATTCCCCGGCTCGCTTTGGTCAACAAAATGGACCGCGTCGGCGCCAATCCGGAGCGGGTCGTGAAGCAACTCAAGGAAAAGCTCGATTGCGACGCCGTCCTGATGCAGATTCCGATCGGCAAGGAAGCGGACTTCGAAGGCGTCGTCGATCTCGTCGAACAAAAAGCGATTTATTTCGACGGTCCGCAGGGAGAAAAGATTCGAGAGGAAGAAATTCCCGCCGAACTCCAAGCCGAAGCGAAAGCGGCTCGGCAGCATCTGCTCGAATCTCTGGCGATGTTCAGCGACGACCTGATGGAAATTCTCCTTGAGGAAAAAGAACCGCCGATCGACTTGGTTAATCACGTCGTCCGTTTGGCCGTTTGGTCGCAGCAACTCACGCCGGTGTTCTTGGCGACCGCTTACAAGAATAAAGGAGTCCAGCCGCTGCTCGACGCCGTGGGGAAGTATTTGCCGTCGCCGCTGGATTGCGACAATTTCGCATGGAAATACGGTATGGATCAGAAAGAGGCCGACGCCCGGTTGACGCTCACGCCGGATCCGCTCGCTCCGACCGTTGCGATGGCGTTCAAGATTATTGAAGATCCGTACGGAACGCTGACCTTCATGCGGGTTTACCAAGGTTCGCTGAGCAGAGGGGAAACCTATTTCAATCAACGAACCGGCGAGAAAGAGCGTGTTAGCCGTATCTTCCGGATGCACGCCGACAGTCGCGAGGAAATCGAATCCGCCGAACCGGGCGATATCGTCGCCGTGATCGGAATCGATTGCAGCAGCGGCGACACGTTCTCGTCCGAAAAGGATTTCTGCACGCTGGAATCGATGTTCGTGCCGGAACCGGTCATTCAAATCGCCGTTCGTGCCAAGGCGACGAAAGATGCCGACCGTTTGGGAAAAGCTCTGTACCGTTTCCGCAAGGAAGATCCGACGCTCTCGATTTCGACCGATCAGGAAAGCGGCGAGACTTTGATGGCCGGAATGGGCGAACTCCATCTCGATGTTTACGTCGAACGAATTCGCCGTGAATACAAGGTCGACATCGAAACGAGTCCGCCGAAAGTCAACTACCGTGAAGCGCCGACGGCCGCCGTCGAGTTCGACATCAAGCACAAAAAGCAGTCCGGCGGAAGTGGGCAGTTCGCCCATATTTGCGGAACAATGTCGCCGATTCCGGAAGACGACGAATCCGGCGAAACGTTTATTTTCGAGGAAGAAATCGTCGGCGGAACGATTCCGACGAATTACATTCCGGCGATCGAAAAGGGTTTTCGCGGTTCGTTGGAAAAGGGCCCGGTTGCCGGATACCCGGTCGTCGGCCTGAAAATTCTGGTGAACGACGGCTCGTTCCACACGGTCGACAGTTCGGACTTGGCGTTCCGAATCTGCGCCCAGACGGCGTTGCGGGAAACGTTTCCCCGGATGAAACCGACGTTGCTCGAACCGATCATGAAGCTGGAAATCGAGTGTCCGAGTAATTTCCAAGGAAACGTGGTCGGCGACGTGAACTCTCGTCGCGGCTTGATCCTCGTTACGGAAACGGTCGGCGCCGCGACCCGCATCGAAGGGGAGATTCCGCTGGCCGAAACATTCGGCTATTCGACGACGCTCCGCAGCATGACGCAGGGGCAGGGAACCTTTACGATGGAATTTTTGAAGTACAAAAAAGTTCCGAATTCGATCCAGGAAGAAATTATCCGGGAACGCAAGGAAGCGAAGAAATAAATTTTACAAAAGAGCCCCGAGTGAAGGCGTACTCGCCGCAACTCGGGGGTTGCGTTTACGAAAAGCTCAACCCCCGAGTTACGCGGAGTACCGCTCCACTCGGGGCTCTTTTATTTCATTTTCTGCTGTTGACCGTTTTACCGATCGCGCGACAGGAACAGTTGCAGGATGTACCAAAACAGCAGGGCGACCGACGCGAACAGGGCGAGCGACGCGGCGACGTGCTGGCCGATTCTGTAATGATGCAAAATGTTCGACGTGTCGTAAAGAATATAAAGACACGCAAAGGCGATCATCACGTAGATAAAAATCGGGCCCAGCGTGAAATTGAACAGAATCGCGACGCCGATCAGACCGAGAGCCGCGAAACCGCCGAACATCAGGAACGTTCGGAGAAACGAAAAATCCTGCCGCGTCAGGAAAACGACGACCGTCAGGATTCCGAAGAGTCCGAACGTCGCTCCAGCCGCCGAAAGGATGATTTCCGTGCCGCCGATCTTTTGCGCAATAAAGAGAAGCGGCAGGAAGATGATCGATTCCGCGACGACGAATAGCGCAAGTCCGGCATGTTGCATTCCGGAACTCGTTGCGTTTTGCGCCCAACTGTCGGCAATCCAACTGACGCCGACGAAGAGACCGAGAACGACGAGCCAACTGAATTGATGTCCGATCATCAGGTCGACAAGATTCTCGATTCCCGGAATGTTGAACAGCACGATTTCAATGGCCGTGAAGGCGAAAATCGCTCCGGTCAGGTAAAGATAGGTCTTGGCGATGAATCCGCTCCGTTCGTCGGCGGCCGCCGCGGCGGCGAAAAGATCGGTCGGGGCGGAAAATTCCTGCGGATTTCCATAGCTCATCGGATGGTCCTTTCGTAATTTGAGGTTTTTCCTACTCCTCTATTCTACTGAGTCGGTCGGAAAAATCAACCGCAATCGGACGGCGAACACCCCTCGCAATGAAGCGGCTCGGACGGTAAAATCGATCCGATGAAACAAGAAAAAATTCCCGAATCCCTCCTTGCCGGTTTGAACGGGCCGCAGCAGGAAGCGGTTCGATTCAAGGACGGACCGCTCCTCGTCCTCGCCGGGCCCGGCAGCGGCACGACCCGGGTCGTGACGCATCGAATCGCCGCGCTGCTCCATCAAGGCGTTTGGTCGCGTCAGATCGCCGCCCTGACCTTCACCAACAAGGCCGCCGACGAAATGAAGGCGAGACTCGATGTCTTGGCTCCGGACCAAAACGTCTGGATCGGAACCTTTCACCGGTTTTGCGCCTCGCTGCTCCGGCAGAATGTTCAATATGTCGGACTCCAGCAGAATTTTACGATCTATGACGCCGACGAGAGTCTCGCGCTGCTCAAAACGCTGGCCGACAAGGATCATCTGCCGCCGGGCGTCAACGTTCAGAAAATCGCCTCGGCAATCGGTTGGGCGAAAAACAATCTCGTTCTTCCCGAGGATTACGACGCCAGTCCGGGCAGTCTGCTGGGGCGGGTCGTCGAGGAAATCTATCCCGCTTATCAGAAGGAACTCCAGCGGGCGAACGCCGTCGACTTCGACGATCTTCTGCTTCATGTCGCCGTATTACTGAGAACAAATCCGGAGATTAGAAAAAATCTGGATAATCGGTTCCGGTATATTCTCGTCGACGAATATCAGGACACGAACACGGTCCAGTACGTGATCGCCAAGGCCCTGTCGCAAGACCATCGGAACCTCGCCGTAACCGGAGATCCCGACCAGTCGATCTATGGTTGGCGGGGGGCGAACATCCAAAATATTCTCGACTTCGAAAAGGACTTTCCGGACGTCAAGATCATTCGGCTCGAACAGAATTATCGCAGCACGCCGGAGATTCTCGCCGTTGCCGACCATCTCATCGAAAATAATATTCATCGCAAGGAGAAAAAACTCTTTACGGACAATCCGGCTGGAAAACCCGTCCGCTTGGTTCGTTGCGCCGACCATCACGAAGAGGCGGACTCCATTGCCCGGGAAATCGCGGAGGAACTCAAACTCGGCAAACGGAAACCCAGCGACTACGCGATTTTCTACCGGATGAACGCCCTGTCCCGAAATCTGGAACACGCTCTGCGTCGGGAAGCCGTTCCGTTCCAACTCGTTCGCGGTCTGGAGTTCTTCAACCGGAAGGAAATCAAGGACCTCGTCGCCTATCTTCGAGTCGTTTACAATCCGTCGGATACGATTTCGTTGGGCCGGATTATTAACGAGCCGGCAAGAGGAATCGGCAAGACGACGTTCCAGAAGATTTCCGATCACGCTTTGCGGCTCGGTTGCTCCACGATGGACGCCGCAAGGGACGTCGCCCATCTTTCGAGCATTGCGGCCAAAACCCGGAAAGCCGTTCAGGAATTTGTCGCAATGGTCGACCGGCTGGCGGAGGCATCAGGGAAAGATTACCCCATCGAGGCCTTGCTGGGGCTCGTTCTCAAGGAAACGAAGTACAAGGACCAATACGACGGCGAAGACTCCGAAGAAGATCAGGAACGTCTCGATAACATCGCGGAACTCTTGACGGAAGCCCATGAATTCGACGAGCGGCCGCTCGGCGAAGGGGAAAACGCCCTCGAAGAATTTCTGGAACAGGTCGCCCTTGTCAGCGACGTCGACGAACTCGACCGGACCTCGGACCGTGTCTCCCTGATGACGCTGCATGCTGCCAAGGGACTCGAATTTCCCGTCGTCTATCTCATTGCGATCGAAGAAGGAATCCTGCCTCACGACAGGTCGTCAAACGACGCCATGCAACTCGAAGAAGAGCGACGGCTGTTTTTCGTCGGAATCACCCGGGCCGAAGAAGAACTCCGCTTGAGCCGGGCCGCGCGGCGGGATTTTCGAGGAATGTTCGGCTCCGCGATTTTCAGCCGGTTTCTCGCCGAGTTGCCGAAAGACGAACGGCTCCGGCTTTACGACTCGCCGTCGGAGTTTCTCGACATCGAAGAGATTGATCGCGGCGACGGCGTACGGCTCGTGTTGGAAAAACCGTTAGCCGCGTCGGCCTCCGACGCGATGAAGAACGGAAAAACGTCGATTACCGAGAGTCTTTACGATACCGAAGATATTCAACTCGATCAGGACAATGAGGAAGTTTACGTCGATGACGATTTCGACGCCGTCGACCCGGAATACGACGACGACGGCAACCCGATCGTTCGAAAGCCTTCGAAGAAGAAAAAGAAGAAAACTTTCGCCCTGTCGCTGACCACGGCGGCTCGTCTTCACGAAGAGGAACAGGGTACCGACGATTGGAAAAAGCTTGAAAAAGAAATGCTCGTCCGACACGCCGTCCACGGAATGGGCGTCGTCAAGGATTTTTGGGGCAAAGAAGAAAAACGTCGAATCCTAGTCGAGTTTTTCTCCGCCGCCGGTTGGATGGAGCTGGAATATCCCTGCGACGACCTCGTGCTGCTGCCCGGTAAAAAACGGTGAGAAAAACGAGATTTCTTTCGTCATCCCCGCGCAGGCGGGGACCTAGACGGAAGACGTTATTGACCGTTTGCATCCGTCAATAACGTGTGCAAAAGCCCATTAAAATCTGTTCTCTGGGTCCCCGCCTTCGCGGGGATGACGGTACACTTTACTCGATCTTTCGAAAAACGGAAGAGGTTTTTTTGCCGATTCAATCGCGTCGGAGGCCGACGCGGCTAACTGCCGACCCTTTTTCTGACCGCCTCTGGAATTTGCGACGGCCTTGTGATAAACTTCTTTGTGGAAGAGTGTTCGTTCATCCCCCAACACTGAAACATCATGGACTTCGCCCTTTTTGCGCAGCAACAGGAGATTAATTGGCAGCAACTCGGTGTCGGGGCCGCGATTCTCTGCGGTCTCGGCCTGCTCATTGTCTTGGCGATCGTCTTTTTCTTTTACGGCTCGCTGTGGTTCCAAGCCTTTATGTCCGGCGCCCGGATCCGAATGTTCGAGCTCGTCAGCATGAGCCTCATGAAGATCCGGTCGCGGATCATCGTCCAGGCCAAGATCATGGCGAAGCAGTCCGGCCTGCCGATTTCCGGGCCCATGGGAATCACGACCCGACGGCTCGTCGCCCATTATCTGGCCGGCGGAAACGTTCCCAACGTGATCCGAGCCCTGATCGCCGCCCACCGTGCGGCTCTCGAACTGAACTTCGATCAGGCCGCAGCAATCGACCTTGCCGGGCGGGACGTTCTCGACGCCGTTCGAACCTGCGTGAACCCCAAGGTGATCGTTTGTCCGGATCCCCGAAAGTCCGGTCGGCCGACGCTCAGCGCCATCGCCAAGAACGGCGTCGAACTCTGCGTTCGCGCCCAAGTCACGGTCCGGACGAATCTCGCTCAATTGATCGGCGGAGCGACCGAGGAAACGATCATCGCCCGGATCGGTGAGGGAATCATCACGGCGATCGGTTCCGCGAACACCCATTTCGAAGTGATGGAGAATCCCGACAGTATTTCCCGAGCCGTGGTCGCCCGGGGACTTGACTCCCAAACGGCGTTTCGAATCGTGTCGATCGACATCGCGGATATCGACGTCGGTCAAAACATCGGCGCCCGACTCCAGGCGGATCAGGCGGAAGCGGATACCCGGGTCGCCCGGGCCAAGGCCGAAGAACGCCGCGCCCAGGCCTTGGCGAAAGAACAGGAAATGAAAGCGAAAGTCGCTGAAAATCGAGCCCTCGTCGTCGAAGCGGAAGCCAAGGTTCCCAAATCGATCTCCGAAGCGTTCCGACGCGGCTAAAACCATGATACGAATTACCGCGATTCTTCTGTGCTTGTTTGTGCTGCCGGTCCTGCTTCCCGCTCAGGAGAAACAGGAAAACGATGGAATCAAATTCGGAACCGTCAGCAGCATCACGAAACTTTCCAACTCCCGAATCACGCTGCTGTGGGACTCGGAAAGCCGTGTTCTCGGCGTCGAACAGGGCGAAGGACTCTACGCCAAAATCCGGATTCCGAACGCGACGAATTCCGTCGTCGCCAAGCATCCGATGACGGGACGCGGCGGTACACAGATCGACGGAGCGTCGCTCATCCTCAGCCAGGACGGCGACCCCGTCGAAGCGATTTTCACGATCTCCGAAGACTCCCAGTTCGTCCTGATCTCGAAGATGTTCTCGAAGGAAATGTTCAAGAACGGTCCGGCGAAGAATCTCGACTTTCCGAAAATCGAACTTCTTCTTACCGAGCCGACCGATAAGCTAAAAGCTTTTGGAACGGCTGGGTTGCGTGCCGTTGACGGACACAAAGGTTCCTATATGTTTCTTGCCGTCGCGGCGCCGGAAACTCGTTCAGGCGTCGTCGCTGGTTGGATTACGAGCAAGAAGGGCTCCGGAATCGTGTTCTCCGAAAAGAACGCCGACGGAAACGCCGTGATCGCTCCCCGTATCGAATACGGCAAGCTTCTGCCGCCCGCCGATTCGCAGCATCCGATGGAGAACGTTTCCGAAATCTTCGTTCTCGGCCGCTTCGACGATTGCCGCCTCGGACTCGAACGATACGCCTGGCAGGTCGCCCGGGCTCATCAAATCAAGATCAAGCCGCCGGTCGCCGGATATTGTACCTGGTACGCTGACAAGTTCGGCGGAGCCTGCAACGAAAAGGAAATCGTCAACCTGACGAAAGCCGCAAAGGAAAAACTCGGTCCCTACGGCTTCGGTTTCGTGCAGATCGACGACGGTTGGCAGGACGGTGTCTCGAAAAACGGTCCACGAAAGAATTTCACGCAGATCAAACCGGAAGGAGCCTTCGCCGCCGGTATGGCGAAAACCGCCGAAATGATCAAGGCCGAGAATTACCTTGCCGGAATCTGGTTCATGCCGTTCTCCGGATCCAGCGAAGATCCGTACTGGAATAAGGACTGGTTCGTGAAAAGCGGCGTAACCGACGAACTGAACGCCGAAGGAAAATCGAAACGGCAATATTCGCAGACGGTCAATAAGAAGGGCGAACCCTACGAATCCTTCTGGGGCGGAACTTCTCTTGATCTGACAAACCCGGCGGTTCAGGATTTTTTAGCCGGCGAAGTCGAACGAATTTCGAAACAGTGGGGTTTTAATTATTTCAAACTTGACGGCCTCTGGACGGGAACCGCGACAGAACAGCTTTACGTCAACAACGAATACAAGCCGGACGATCTCGGCGAGGCGATTTTCCATGACCCGAGCCTCACGCCGATTGCCGCTTACCGCAAAGGATTCGACATTATCCGGAAGGCGGCCGGAGACGAAACGTTTATTCTCGGCTGCAACGTCTCGCAGAACATGCGAACGCTCGGGGCGTCCTTCGGTTGCGTCGACGCGATGCGGATCGGTCCCGACAACGGGGCGAAATGGAATAATCTCAAAGCGGGACCCTGGCACGGCACGAACCGATATTTTCTGAACGGCCGCGTTTGGTGGAACGATCCTGATCCCGTTTACGTTCGGGATTCCATGCCGCTCGAACACGCTCAACTCATTGCTTCGTGGGTTGCCGTCAGCGGACAACTTTTTGCGTTCAGCGATTGGTTGCCGACGCTTTCCGACGAACGGGTCGAGATTCTCCGCCGCACGATTCTTCCTCACGGTTTGCGAAACGCCCGACCGGTCGACCTTTTCAGCGACGACATGCCGAGAATCTGGCATCTGACGACCCGTCGTAACACGCCGAGGCCGACCGACGTTCCCCGTACCGAACGGGACGTCGTTGCGTTCTTCAACTGGGACGACAAAAAAGCGGCGACCATCGAAGCGACGCCGGAATGGATCGGCCTGCCCAAAGCGGAGAAATATGTTGCGTTCGATTTCTGGGGCAACAAGATGCTCCCGGTGTTCTCCGACAAGTTGACGGTCGAAGTTCCTCCGGCGTCGTGTCTGGTCCTCGCGGTGCGGCCGGTGCTGGATCATCCCATAGTTCTCAGCACGTCGCGGCACATCACGCAGGGAATCGTCGACATCATGGAAGAATCGTGGGACGAAAACTCGGGAACGCTTTCCGGCGTGAGCGATGTCGTCGTTGGCGAACCGTACGAACTGCGGATCTACGATCCCGCTAAGAACGAACTCCGCCGCGAAGTGTTCAATCCGACCGAAAAAACCGATCCGCTGACGTGGAAGGTTCCGTTTTGAAACATGCAATGAAGAATTCCGTCATCCCCGCGAAGGCGGGGACCTAGAGTGTAGATTTCAATTCGTTTTTTTGCACACGCAATTCACGGTGTAGTAGTTCCGTCAATCGTGGATGCAAACGATCAATAACGTCTTTCGTCTGGGTCCCCGCCTTCGCGGGGATGACGACGTTTTGCGTTTTTTGCGAAAGTTCGAATTCTAACTTTTTCCTCCGCGACCACAGGTCGCGGCTCGTTTTTAACGTTTCGTTTTTTTCATGCCCAAGAAATCCTCATCCGAACCACGTGTCCCGGTCAAACTCAGCCAGCGGGACCGTGAAACTCTCGAAAACATTGCCGGTATGGCGGATTCCGTCGTCAAACAGGCGACGAAAAAGAAAGATCCAACCGTCGACATTCCGGTACGGGCTCTGTCCAACGTCAACTTCAATGAACGCCGCAAGATCATCGAGATGGGCAAACGCACCTCGCAGCGGCAGCTCTTCAATCTTTCCCAAGCGAAGAGCTTCATGCAGACAATGCTCGTCGCCGGGGGGACCAAACAACTCATCGAACAGGGCAAGTCGACCAGCATCCGGGGACTGTACTATCTGCTGAAGCACACGATCGCCGGATTCAAGGAAGAAACCTTCGACGAACAGGGCGAATGCGATACGATTATTGAAGATATTGAAGTCCTGCTCGGCTCTTTGCGGGAAGAGCTCCATTTGGCCGCCGAAAATCGGGGAAGCATGGTCGGCAACATCACGATCGTCGACAAAGGGGACGAAATCGACTGTTCCCATATGGGATCCGGCGGTTACGCGATTCCGTCGATCGTCGAACCGGACATCATCCAGTTCAAGAAGCACCCGGCGAAATTCGTCCTCCATGTCGAAAAGGGAACGGTTTGGCAGCGATTCAACGAAGACAAATTCTGGCAGAAACATAATTGCATCCTGACGCACGGAGCCGGGCAGCCACCGCGCGGCGTTCGGCGTTTGCTTTATCGATTCCATCACGAATTGGGACTCCCGATTTATTGTCTGCTCGATAACGATCCGTGGGGATATTACATTTACAGCGTGATCAAGCAGGGCTCGATCAATTTGGCGTTCGAGTCGCAGCGCATGGCGATTCCCGGAGCCCGATTCCTCGGACTGCGGAGCATCGATTTTGTCCGCTGCGGCCTGTCCGAAAGCGTGAAAATCAATTTGAGCGACCAGGACAAAAAACGGGCGAAGCAGATCATGGAGTATCCGTGGTTCGCCCACAAAAAACCGTGGCAGAAAGAAATCACGACGATGCTCGACAACGGATTCAAGCTCGAAGTCGAAGCTTTGATCAGCCGCGATATCAGTTACGTCACGGAACAGTACGTTCCGCAACGACTCGAAGAAGAAAACTTCCTCGATTAAAGAACTGTGTCAAAATTAACTTTACAAAGAGCCCCGAGTGGAGGCGGTACTCCGCCGTAACTCGGGGGTTGAATCACCGTTGAACGTTTCCCTGAGGGAGAGGGCGACGGTAAAATGGAGGCTTTTCAAAGAAATGACTCGCTTCTCTCCGTTTCGTATGCTAAGATGAAGAAGGGAATTCTCGTCAACATTCAATCGGCCTCAGAAAAGATTCTCTTCCTATGCAACTGTCGATCGTCATTCCGGTGTTCAACGAAGAAGAGAGCCTCGCCCAACTCCATCGGGAGATCGACGAAGTCTCGAAGGCGAACAATTACGACTTGGAAATCGTTTTCGTGGACGACGGTTCGAAGGACCGGTCTTGGGAGATCGTCGAACAGTTGGCGAAGCAGGACAAGCGGGTTCGGGGAATCCGGTTTCGCCGTAATTTCGGCAAAGCGGCGGCACTGAACGCGGGTTTTGAAACGGCAAAGGGCGACATCGTGTTGACGATGGACGCCGACTTGCAGGACGACCCGAGAGAAATTCCCGAATTCATGACGATGATGGGAACGAGTCTCGATGTCGTCAGCGGTTGGAAACAGGTTCGGCACGATCCCTGGCACAAAGTCATTCCGTCGCGGTTTTTCAACGGAATGGTCAGTTTCATGACCGGCGTGAAGCTGCACGACCATAATTGCGGCATGAAATGCTATCGCCGGGAGATTTTCGAAGAAATCACGCTGTACGGCGAACTGCACCGTTTCGTTCCGGTTCTCGCGGCAGCCCGAGGATTCCGGGTCGGCGAAAAAGTCGTCGCCCATCGGGCTCGGCGTTTCGGAGCCTCGAAATACGGGTTTACCCGGTTCGTGAAGGGATTTCTCGACCTGTTTACGGTCTGGTTCATCACGGGATACGGCCAGCGACCGCAGCATTTGATGGGAACGGTCGGCCTGATTTCCGCAACGCTCGGCTTTTTCGTGTTGACATATCTTGCCGCGATTTGGGGGATTTCCCGATTGGATATCGACGCCTTGTCCTGCTGCGGTTTGGACAAGCCGATCAACATCGGCGGCCGTCCGGCGGCGCTCTACGGCGTCGCGCTGCTCCTTTTCGGCGGCCAACTGCTCTCGATGGGAATCATCGCGGAACTGCTCGTCGCCTACCAAAACCGGATCTCGAAAGGATACTCGATTAAAACCGTGATCTAATACATTTAGCCGGTACTCCGGCGTCTTTCTTTATGGAGTTACAACGTTTTCTCGACAACTGCCAAGCGCGGATCGAATACAAATTCAAGGAGACGGAACATCTTCGTGTTGCGCTGACGCATTCTTCCGGAGCGGACACGCCGCAGACGTCGAACGAGCGGATGGAGTTCCTCGGCGACTCCGTGCTCGGTTACGTAATTTGCGATTATCTGTTCCAGCACCACCCCGACATGCTGGAAGGCGATATGACGAAGATCAAGTCGGCCGTCGTCAGTCGGGCGACCTGCCAGAAAGTCGCGAAGCAGATCGGAATGGATGAATTCCTGATCCTCGGTCGCGGTTTGAGTCGGGTGCATAAGATTCCGTTGTCGATTCTCGCCAACACGATGGAGTCGCTCATCGCGGCGATTTATCTCGACGGCGGCGTGGTTCCGGCCCGGGATTTCATTTTACGGGTCTTCCACGACGAGATCGAAAAGATGGTCGGCAACCACGACGCCGACAATTTCAAATCGGTGCTGCAACACGTTGCGCAAAAACGTCTCGGCCAGTCGCCGGAGTACAGAATTCTGGAGATCAAGGGTCCGGAGCACCACAAGACGTTCCACGTCTCGGTTCGGATCGGCAAAAACGAATTTCCGGCGGCATGGGGCGCTACAAAAAAGGAAGCGGAGCAGCGAGCCGCCGAAAACGCGTTCTGCATCCTGAACGACGAGGAACCGCCGTATCTTTAAGTCGAAATCAAACATCAAAGAGCCCCAAGTGCAGCGGCCGAAAATCGATACGGCGCCGGAACTTGGGGGTTGGACCGCCGAAAAAACGTTACCCCCAAGTTCCGCTGCGCTGCACTTGGGGCTCTTTGATATCTTACTTCACCTCCGGTTCCAGTTCGACGTCGAGTTTGACGGTGTCGTCCTCGACCTGGAAACGAACGACCTGCGGCTCGTATCCCTCCGCTTCGATTCTATACAGCGTCTTATCTTTCAACAGCGTCGCTCCGAGTATTTGTCGCAACTGCCTAATAATTCGCGGGTCGTCGGCAACCCATGAAAGATAAACTTCTGTGACTTGATTTTCGCCGTCTCGAATCGTGAAACGTTGAATTTGTTTCTTCGTCTTGGCGTCGATCACTTGTCCGGTCAGCATACGCGGACGGTCGAGAACGATCTCTTGAATTTCGTCGCCCGGTTTCAGCATCACGTATCTCGTGAGATAATCGCCGCCGAGTACATTCCGTTCCAATCTGTCGCCGATTCGAAATCGGACTTCCCGATCCGGCGCGTTGCGACATTCCCACAGACCGTCGGCGTTCGTTTTCTTTTCCGAATCGTTCAGCGGCCCAATCAACGATTCCTGAAAATCGAACCGCTCGAATGAAAAGTCACGGGCCTTTTCCAAAACGTAACCGGCGGCGATATTGATCCCTTGCAACGGTTTTTTGTCCGTATCGACGACACGGATTCGGAGCGTTTTGCCTTTCGGCATCACGAGACGGAGCGGCTTCATTCCTTCTTGAACGAAAAGTCGCTGGTGAATTCGAACGTGATCCGGCGCAAAAAGTTGGATCGTCGGTGTGTTGTCGTTTTTCGAAGAGGAACGCGGCGGATATTTTTCGATGATGAATTTTCCCTCGGCGTCCGTTTTGCCGCTCCAATTTCCACCGGGTTGACCGATAGAGTACGTGAAAACATCGACATCGGGAACCGGCTTGTCGTTTTCGTCGACGACGAATCCTTCGACCCGAACCATGCGGTCCAGCACCGTTCGGGGCGGCGGCGAATCTTTTTGTAACAGAATCGGCTCCGATTCAACGGCGTAATCCGGATGCGTTACGGTAATATGCACGGACGGCTCGTCGGCGGGAGCGTGGTTCGATTTCCAATGTCCGTCTCGGTCGGTCGTCAACTGGTCGAGCTGCCGCAGGACGGCCGCCTTGTTGAACTCGGTTTCACGGGGCAACACCACTTGAACGTAAGCTCCGGCGACGGGACGCCCTTCCTTGTCGACAATTTTTCCACTGACGGTTTTCGACTTTTGCAGTCGGAAGACGGTTTCGTACGGAATTTCGTCGACGATCCCGGTTCTCCGCCATATTTTGTACATCGGCACGAAATGTTGTTCCGTGTTCGGCCTGACGTTGATCGCAAACAACGAATTCGGCGGCTCTGTCTTGGCGTAATCGAAACGGAGTTCTCCGTCCTTGTCGGTTTTTTGTTCAATCGAAGGATAACCGCTAAGACTTGTTGCTACGACAACCCCTTCGAGAGGATTTCCTTGGTCGTCGAGAACACGGACCATTTTCGGTTTACCGGGGTCGGTCTCGTAGGGTTGCGGGGTGATGCCGGTGATGTGGGTGATCTTAACCCCGTCCAAGCCGAAGAGCACGCCTTTTCCCTTGGGAATGAAATATTTCTTCCCGTCGACATCCAATGTGTATCCTTCGGTGGTTTCTGTTGCGGGCGTTTCCTTTTTCCCCGTTGGTGGTTCCGCTTTCGGCGGTTCGGCTTTCACCGTCGGCGGGGGACCGAACGGCGAAAAAAGAAAAATCGCCGACACGACGACCGTTGCCGCAACGAAAAGTCCCCAGGCGGCGGGGCGGCCGAGCGGTTTGCGGTTTCTTTTCGTTTCGAGAATCGCGTCGACCCGTTCCTGCACGCTTCCCGGCCGGGCCATGGCGACGGCGTGAACCGGTGTCCGGCGCAAGACCCGACCCGCGATGTCGACCAGCAGCCGGGCGTAATCGCTCGGCGTTTCTCCGGCCAGCAGCACGGCGTCGTCGCACGCCGATTCCTGTTCGATCCGCATTTTTCGCACGGCAACGTGAACCAACGGATGGAACCAATACATCGCCGTGCAGAGTCCCGCCAGCGTTTGCCAAAAAACGTCCCGGCGCAAAACGTGCGACAATTCATGGATCAGCACGCTCCGCCGCTGCGGTTCGGTCCACGTCGCCGCTTCGGACGGCAGCAACACCGTCGGTTTCCAAACGCCGACGACCAACGGCACCGCAATGGCGTCTGTTCGGCGAATTCCGACATGAAAACGAATTCCGAGCTTTTTCGCAATTTTTTCTTCAATGTCGTTCCATGATTCGTCCGCCGGAACCGATTGCCGCATCAAATTCCGTGCGGATAATTTGCCGAGGAACAACGAAACAAAACCGAGAAGCACGCCGCTCAACCAAACGCCGACGAAAACGTGTTCCCACGGAATTTTAGCCATCGAACGCAGTTCGTCGCGTTCACGCCGCTCACCGTCATCCCCGCGCAGGCGGGGACCTAGATCTTCCGCGCTGACTTTTTCTTGCACACCCAGTCCATGCAATTCTTGATTCGTGCTGTGCAACGGAATATCGAGTCTGTTCTCTAGGTCCCCGCCTTCGCGGGGATGACGGACTGTCGGTACTGCGATCACCCCGCGCTGACGCTTGGGGCTGGTATGGATTCGCGGCATGACGGCGGCGAGAGCCGGCGTCAGTAGGAGTCCGACGACGGCAAGAGTCCAGATTCGGTGCCGCAGCGAAGCTGTGCTTCGTCGCAAACAAACGGTCGCAATCCACGTCGAAAGCAGGATCGCGGTTCCGCCGAAAAGCATGTTCAAGAGCGTCAATGAAAGCATGATTACGATCCTTGCAATTAAAGTTCAAAAATTGAATGAATCATCTACTCGCCCCGGAGGGGCATCGCATAACAGCCCAGGGCATCGCCCTGGGATCGGAGAGAACCAAGAACTTCGCCCTGAAAGGGCAGTGTGACACGATTTCCGTTGCCCTTTCAGGGCGACAATAATTTAGTCGTTTTCGTAACCCAGGGCGACGCCTTCGGCTCTGCCCTGGGCTGTAACGCATTGCCCCTCCGGGGCGGATTCGTGTCGCGATATTTCGTTCTTGATTACATTCCTTCTCTTTTGGCGTTTTCGATTTGTTCCTTCATGCGGTCGAGTTCCTCTTCGGAGATCGACGGACCGGCGACGTCCAACAGCGCGGCGAACGCTTCCGACGTGCTGCCGCCGAACAGCGTTGACAAAAGATTCCGGATCGCGGACCGTTGCGCTTTCGTCTTCGAAATCACGGGACGGTAAAGATACCGCTTGCCGCTGTGCTTGAACGTCAGTTCCCCTTTTTGAACGAGCTGTCCGAGAATCGCGCGGACCGCCGAATACGACGGCGGCGACTCCATCGCTTCCAGAACCTCCGAGACCGACGCCTCGCCGAGCTTCAAGACCGTTTCGAATACCTGCCGCTCCCGACGTCCCAAGTCGAGCAGTGATTTTTCTCCTTTTTTCATCCCTTCTCCTTTTTGTTCGTGCAGTGTTTTTAGCACATGCAGAGAAAATAGCAGATGATGCAAAGGTTGTCAAGAAGAAAATTCGTCTTCCGAAATTTTTTCGGTTTTTCAACGACAGCCTCCTTGGGGTTCGGTTTGCCGAGCAGGCCGTATGAGACCGTTCCAAGGCATGCTACGGCACGGTATAATGAGAAAAACGTTTAACTCTTTCCCATCGAAAGCCATGCGAACCGGACCCTTTGTTTTCGTTCTCGCGGTTTCTTTTTTCGTCGTCACGGATCATTTATCGGCCCAGTTTCTTGATGGGGCGACCGATCGGTGCGAGACGAAAAATTTTAGTATCGCCATCGAACAGTCCGCCCAGCAACCGCGACCGACGGCGAAGGAAGTCGGCGTTCTCGTCGAAAAACTCTGTTCCCAACTCGACAAGATTTTCGTCAAGTATTCGCCGTACCATCTGGCGAACAGCGACGAACCCGAAGAATCCGATAAAAAAACGGCGGCAGCCAAAAAAAAATCCGACGAGGTCAAAACGAATCCCGACCGAGTCATCCCCCGCTGCAAAATTTTTATTTTCAACACACGGCAGGCCTTGGAAGCAAAATGCCGCGACGATGGAATCGAGCCGCTTGACGAAGGATACGCCGGGTTTTTCACAGGCAAGACGAATTCCATCTACATGATCCGGGCGGGTTCCTTGCAAGTCACGCGGGAAACCATTTTGCACGAAACGACCCATTTTTATACGTTCAATTTCCTGCCGGGCGGATGGTATTGCTATCCGGAATGGTTTCACGAAGGACTCGCAATGACGTACCAGAAACATACCTGGAACGGCGACAAGCTCGTGATCGGTTTTCCGCCGCGTCTGGAGGTTTTCGACAATCCGGGCAGCGCGCTGATCGGATTGGTCCGATTACGAGCCTATACGAAGGCGAACGCGGGAAAGGATTCTTCGGAAGAAGCGGAGCCAGCCGGTTCGAGCAAAGGAAAGCCGGCAAAGAAAACGACGCCGATCGAACCGGGCTTGATCCAACCGTTTCTCGACACCCAATTCACGTCGGGAATTCTGCGACAAAGCGGCGTCGAACTCAAGAATCCGAACGAGGAGATTGCCCATCGCTACGCAATGTATCAGGCGTTCGGACGATTTCTCATCGCGGCGCGACCCGACGTTTTGGGCTCGATTCTCCGTCAAATTTCGCAATGGGAAAACGAGAACGCCAAGGAACCGCCGAAACGAGACCGCTTCATTGAGGCGTGGAAAAAGGTCGCCGTGGAAAAACCGATTTCCATCGAGGACGTCGGTGCTTGGGTCCAGAAAAACCAGCTGACGTTCAAATGGGTGTTCAAGGATTGGCAGGACTTGGGCGACCAAATCGCCGGACTGGCGTTGGAAGGTCAAGCGAGCGTCTTGCTGCTGCGGGATCCAAAGACGCTTCCCAAATTTACGGTCTTCCCCAAGAACCTGATGAAATTTCAAGTCGGCATGGTGATTAACTTCGTTGACGACGACAATTTCGGCGTCGTCTGCGTCAACGAAAACGGAATGGTCCTCCAAATGGAGCAGCGGCTCGGAGTCTGGGCTACCGCGAAAGCCGTCGGCAAAGCGTCGCCGGTTCCCGGCAAAATCGGTCCGTCGTTCTTCTTCGCCGCCGCTCAACAAGGAAACGTTCTCCGCGTGTCAATCAACAAGACGCCGGTCGGAGACTTTCCGCGACTTCCCGACTCACGTTGCGGCTTCTTCATCGGCAGTACCGAAGCGGTATTCGTGCCGTAAACCGCAGGAAAGAACCGGGACCGCAGGTCCCGGCTCCATTCGAATCACGAATCGACGTGATAGCGTTCGAGAGCCCGTTCGCCGGCTCTACGACCGAAGGTCCAGAACAAGGCGGGCCGAACGAAAAATTCCATCAGGGTCGACGTCAGCAGGCCGCCGACGACGACCGTTGCGATCGGATACAGGATTTCGCGGCCCGGTTCGCCGGGTGTCAGCGTCAACGGAACGAGACCGATCGCCGAGGTTAAGGTCGTCATGATCACGGGGGCGACGCGGTCCCGACCGGCTCGGACCAGCATCTCTTTCGAAAAAGTCTCGCCTTCGAACTTCACGAGATGCAGGTAATGGTCGATCAACAAAATTCCGTTGCGCGACGCGATGCCGCAGAGCGAAATCATTCCGACGAGATTCGGAATCGTTCGGTCCTGTCCGGTCAGGTAAATCGCGACGACCGCTCCGACCAGCGCCATGGGAAGCGCAACGAGAATTTGCAGCGACAGGTTCGTTGACTTGAACATCGTGTAAAGAACGAGGAACACGGCGAACATCGCGAGAGTCGTGAGCATGGCGATCAGCCGCGACGCTTCCTGTTCGCTCTGGAACAGTCCGGCGAGTTCCAGCATGTAATGTCCGTCGGTCAACTCCTGTTTATACGGAGCGAGCGTTCGCTCGATGTCGTCTTTCACGTCGACGGCCCCGCGTTTCTTCGGATTCGACTGGATCACGATCTGTCGCCGCCCCGCTTCGTGGTCGATTTGGCTCGGTCCCGTCGCCCTTTCATCAATCGTCGCGACCGCCGCCAGTGGAATGAGGCCGCCGTTCGGTAGCGGAATCGGAAGATGGGCCAACGCTTCAAGGTCTTCCCGATAATCATCCGCCAAGCGAACCACGACGTCGATCGATTGTTGATGTTCGATGACTTCCGTGACGACGGTTCCCTTCATTGCGGTTTCAAACCGTTCGTTGACCTCGGCGGGCCGCAAACCGTATTGAGCCAATTTGTCGCGGTCCAGTTCGATCCGAACCTGCGGAATATCGACCGGAATCGGATCCAACCGCACGCTGCCGATTCCCTCGATTCCTTGGATCAATTCCTGAATTCGCTTGCCGCGGCGCCGTAGGACGTCGAGATCGTCGCCACGCAGCTTGACGGCGATCCTCGCCCGGGTTCCGGCCCGAAGATGATTGATCAAATGCTGCAACGGTTGATCGTAAAACGCGATCGTTCCCGGAATATTTTCCGGATCAATCAGTTTCGAAACGTCGTCGAGGATTTCCTCCATGGATCGGCCGGACTTCGGAACCAGCGTGCAGACGAACTCCGAGGTATTGACCGGTACGGCGTGTTCGTCGAGTTCCGCGCGGCCGGTTTTTCGGACGACGCTGCGGACGCCGGGAATTTCGATGAGTTGCTTGGCAAGATTCTCCGCGAGTTCCGTGCTCGTTTGCAGCGACTTGCCGGGCATCAGGTCGATGTTGACTTGAATCGCTCCTTCGTTGAACGGCGGCATGAAATTGCGGTCGAGAGCAAAGAACGCGACCATCGCAACGACGGTAATCGCCGCGGCTCCGGCAAGGATCGTCTTCGGAAACGCCAGGCTGAGCCGAATCGAAATTTCCGCCAGATATTTTACGAGGCGCAGTATAAAACCTTCGGAATCTCGATGTTTTCGGGCGATCGACGGCAGCAGGTACAGCGCGAGAACCGGCGTGAGCGTCAACGAAATGATCAGCGACGCGAGAATCGAGACGACGTAGGCAACGCCCAGCGG
The DNA here is from genome assembly GCA_031548665.1 of Thermoguttaceae bacterium. Taxonomy (GTDB): domain Bacteria; phylum Planctomycetota; class Planctomycetia; order Pirellulales; family Thermoguttaceae; genus WRKP01. The sequence continues at coordinate 51,106 of JAVBQW010000014.1, read as the reverse complement.
AGCGAAGAGCCGCCCCTCGATTCCCGTCAACCAGAACAACGGGAAGAAGACGATCACCGTGATAAACGTTCCGAAGACGATCGAATTGCGAATCTCCGCGCTGGCGTTGAAGACGACGACGGCGTTCGGCTGCTTGCCGACGACAGGAGCCGGGGGGACAAGAGCCGGGGGTGTAAGCCCCCGGATGGTTGAAGTTTTCTCCGCCGTCGTGTATCCGGGGGCTGACGCCCCCGGCTCTTGCGCGGTGCTGAAATTCTCCCGAAGCCGTCGGAAAATGTTCTCGACGTCAACGATTGCGTCGTCGACCAGTTCGCCGATCGCCACGGCGAGTCCGCCGAGCGTCATCGTGTTGATCGACAGGCCGAACCGGGCGAAAATAATGCACGTAATCACGATGGACAGCGGCATCGCGAGGAGCGTGATGATCGTCGCCCGGACGTTCATCAAAAAGAGGATCAGGACGATCAGGACGAGAAACGCCCCGAAATAAAGGGCCTCGAGAACGTTGTGAATCGCCAGGTCGATGAACGAACGCTGCTGATACAGACATTCGATCCGCAGACCGGGATATTCCACGGCAAGGGCTTGGCGGATTTCGCCGACGGCGTTCAGGATTTCCTCCGTTACGAATCGCGTGTCCTGTTCCGGCTGCTTTTCGATCGTCAGGACGACGGCGTCTCCGCCGTTCAGGGATCCGTCTTCGTTTTTGAGGACCGCGCTGCAACTTCCGACCGGCGTCGAGGCCCCTTCGGAGATCGTCGCGACTCGTTCGAGAAGAACCGGCGGATCGATGTCTGGATTGACAACGAGGTTTTTCAGGTCGTCGATGTTCCGAATCCGACCGAGAGACCGAACGAGAAATTGGTCGGTTCCCTGCTCCGTCAGATAGCCGCCGGTTACGTTGCGGTTGCTCTGTTTGACGGATTCCTCGACGTCGCGCACCGTGACGTCGTATTTCAGCATTTCTTCGGGCCGAATCTGGACTTGGAATTGCCGCCGGTCGCCGCCCATCACGAAGATTTCGGAGATTCCGCCGATACTGAGCAGCCGCCGTCGGATCACCCAATCGGAAAGAGTCCGAAGCTGCATCGGCGAGATTTTTTTGACGGTTCCGTCCGCCTGTTTGACGCCGTCGTCCCAAACGGACAGCATGACGATCTGTCCCATGACGGAGGCGACCGGCGTCATGCGGGGAACGATTCCTTCCGGCAGCCGGTCGGCGGCGAATTGCAGCCGTTCGGAAACGATCTGCCGAGAGCGGAAAACCTCCATGTTCCAATCGAACTCGACCGTAATGATCGAGAGTCCGACGACGGAATTGCTGCGGACGGCGAGGATTCCGGTCGCTCCGTTGATCACGGATTCCAGCGGCATCGTAACGAGGGTTTCGACTTCCTCGGGCGCCATGCCGGGACATTCCGTGATGATCGTCACGCGGGGCCGATTGAGGTCCGGCAACACGTCGACGGGAAGATGAATCGCTTCGTATCCTCCGAAGACGATCAACAAAAACGACAGCGAGACGATCAGCAATCGGTGCTGCAACGAAAAGCGAATAATCGCGTTGAACATGTTTTTCCGCATCGCTCCGCGATGCGCTTAACCCATTGGCCGCGTCGCCCACGACGCGTTGACTCGTAAACCAGCCGATTCATTTTATCCGACGAAACATTATCGGACAAGGGATTATTTCTCCGCGACAGCGAAGATATTGCCGCCGGGAATCGGCAACCAACGGGCGAGCGATGTCAGAGCGTTTAGGATTTTGAGCTGCACCTTGCCGAGTTTGGACCGTCGACCGTTCAAGAGCCAGGCGACGGTCGAGAGCGGATTGAATCCATAACACTCCGCAACACGAAACCCGGCGTTCTTCAAGAGCGTTTCGATCTCCGGAATCGTGTATCGACGTCGATTGCCAAGCGTTTGATCCAAGGAGCAGAAAAAAGACGGAAATCGAGGAACGACGAGTACCAGCTTGCCGCCGGGTTCCAGCATGCCGTGGATTCGTCGCAGAGCCTCGGCGTCGTGTTCCGTTTGCTGGAGGCCGTGAACGTAGAGAGCGGAGTCGAATGTTTTTTCTGTCGGCTTTTCTTCGAAATCGGGATCGAACTTCAACACGTCGACCATTGCGTTGCCGTCGTAGAGATTCTTCAGAAAATCGACGCAGGCTTCCCGGGGATCGCTGACGGTCAACGACTCCCGTTGCGGCAACAAACGGGAAATCAGACCGAGGCGACTGCCGACTTCGAGAATTTTCGTTCCCAGATACGGCAGAGCCCGTTGGGCGATTTCACGGTTGATCTGTCGGGTGTTGTCCGGCGAATTGACAACATGCAACTCGTCCGACTCGAAAGCGTAATCGTCCAGACATCGATATTTGAGAATTGTCCAAATTGCGCTGACTCCGTCTTTCCATCCAATCTTCTTACCTTCGCTATACTTCCTGCCGTGATAGCTGATCGGAACCTCGTAGACGTTAAGTCCCCGTTTGGCGATCTTCGCCGTGATCTCCGGTTCAAAGCCGAAACGGTTCGAACGCAAGGGAATCGACTTGAGTACCTTGCCGCGAAACGCTTTATAGCAGGTTTCCATGTCGGTCAGGTCGAGCCCCGTCATCAAGTTCGAGAGGAACGTCAACACGTAGTTGCCGAGTTTGTGATGAAAGAACAGGACCTTTCGCATATCGGAGCTTGCGAAGCGCGAACCGTATACGACATCGGCCCGACCTTCCAACAGGGGGCGGAGGACAATGGGATATTCGTTCGGATCGTATTCCAAATCGGCGTCCTGAATAATGGCGTAGTCGCCGGACATTTCCTGGATCGCCCGACGGATTGCGGCTCCCTTGCCCATGTTGACCGGTTGATCGAAAGCCTTGATCTCCGGAAAGCGTTCGCGGAGTCTTCGAATCACCTCGGGCGTTTTGTCCTTGGAGCAATCGTTGACGATCACGATTTCCTTGCGAAGACTGTCCGGGATCCACGCCGCCATGACGCGTTCCACCAGACGTTCCAGGAACGCCTGCTCATTGTAAACGGGAATCAAAATCGAAAGCGTTTGCACGATGAAATTAATTATTTGACGTTGCTTTGCGAGGCGAGTTCCCGCGAAACGTGTTCGCTCAAGAGGATTTTTATAAGAGATTGATAACCGACATCCTGTTTGTGCGCAAGAACCTTCAACGAATCGATCAACGACTCTGGCAGGCGAATCGAAATCGTTTTCGTCGACGGTTTCAGGTTTGGAAACGTCGTCGGTTTGGCCTGGCTCCAATCGATGAATTCAGCCGAGTCGTGTTTTTCCCAGAATTCGCGTTCTTCGTTTTCGTTTGAAAATCTAGGAATCGGTTTGAGGTTTTTCGTCTTATTCGTCATGGAGTGCCCCTCGCTTTTCTCCGGAATTGTAGTAATCCCTTTCCGCCTTGGTCATTCTTCTCGCTGAAATGATTCGAACAAGCGACTGGTCCCGATAGGTGAAGACGACGAACAAACCTTTCCCTTCGTCCGTTCTTCCAAGAGCAAAAAAACGCTCTTCGCTTTGGGAATGTTGTTGATCGTCAAAGACGAGGAACGGTTGATTGAAAAACACCTGTTCGCATTCCGTTTGGGTGATGCCGTGCTTGATCCAATTCTTTTCTGAATTGCCGCCATCCCACTGGAACGATACCGCGTTGTCGACCACTTCGCTCATTCGAACTCAAGTATAGGACCTGTATAGGCGGATGTCAATTTGGCTTAACAAATCAGAGCCGCGCCCGTTTGGAAGCGGTGCTCGGGGAAACCGCTTCCTGACGGGCGCGGCTCTGAAATACAAGCTAAAACTTTCGTTCCAGCGGTTTGTCCATGCCGACGAACCAATTGGCGACGGCAAACGATTTTCGGTTCGGATCGGTGGCGAACTCGGCCGTTCCCTTGGCGGCGAGATCATACGACTTTCCGGCGTAGGAAATCGTGCAGGGAATATCGCTGCGATTCGTCAACTTGACTTTATCCGGAGCGGCGTCAACGCTTACGCAGGCAGCGAAGAGCGGTTCGAGACTTTCCTTGCGACCCCAAAGTTTTCCGGCGGCCCAACCGATCACCCGCTTGGCGAAGAACGCTTCCTTCACGCTGTCAACGGTTCGTTCCTTAGCGAGGATCAGGTTCATCGGCCGCAGCGGATTGCGGAAACCGTATCGGTTTGCTTCACTCGGATGGATATCGCTGTTCGCAAGGATCGTCAGGTCTTTCTCATTGCACCAATCGGAAACGACCGGATAGTGTTCCGAGCCGTTGAAAACCTCGATACCGTGCATCCAACCTTTTTGGCGGACTTCTTCGTGTTCCGGCGAGAAGAACAGCGGCTGTCCCTCGGCGAGTCCGCCGCTCTTCGGGGCGACCCAGCCCGGATGGTTCCAGAGCAGGAACGCTCCCTGATCGGCGGCGACCTGCAACATTTTGCGCCAGTCGTCGACCACGGCGGCGATCGGATTGACGTCCTGTACGAACAGGGCGTTGAAATGTCCCGGCGGCAACACGAATTTTGTGATTTCCGTGCCGCGAACGAGCAACAGTTTCCGCTTGTCGGCCTCCGGCTTCGCCAGTTCGTAGGAGTAATTATGGTTGTCGTTCTGCTCCGCCAATTTGGTCGGTCCGTTGCCGCCGAGAAAAATCCGGTACTCGATGTGATCCGTGATCGAAATCACGTCCAGACCGTTGTCGACCGCTTCGATGACCCGGTCCTTCGGCATAACGAGGCCGTCGGAGAAAAGCGTGTGCATGTGAAAGTCCCCTTTGAGGACTTTGAATTCGCCGACGTCGGGAATCTCGATCTTCCTCGGCGGCTGCGACGGTTTCAAAATGTCTTTCATCGGAACGTGAAAGGTTTTGGTCGGATCGGTTGTCGGTTCTTGGGCGAGAGCGGAGGAGCAACCGAAAGCGGCTCCGAACAGGACGGAGCCCTTCAAGAAATCGCGACGTGTCGGCATGGGATTAGGAGGAAAAGAGGATAGATCTTTTGAGAAAATGCATGATTTCGTCATCCCCGCGAAGGCGGGGACCTAGAGAGCAAACCTCAATAAACTTTTGCACACTTTATTAATGGAAGTATTCCGTAAATGAGGGGTGCAAACGATCAACAACACTTTTCGTCTAGGTCCCCGCCTTCGCGGGGATGACGTATTTGTACGTTTTCAACGAAGAACTAACGAGCCTTCAGCACTTCGTTGGCGTGTCGGCTGAAGTATCCGCGAAGATCCGTGGAGTAATCGTCGAGAATCTTCTTGCCGACGCCTTCGTAATCGCCGAGACGGTACAGGGTGCGGGCGTAACCGATTTCGATCAGCGAATCACGTCGGCTCTTCTCCGCCGTGCCGCCTTTCGGATCGGCCTGGTCCCATTTTCGTGCCGTGTCCAGATCGTGATGGACGTATCCGGCGACGCCCGGTTTCTTCAGGACTTCGGCAATTGCCGGAGCGGCCGACTTGTCGCCGATCCATTCGAGGGCCAAGGCACAGGCCCGATGATGGGAGAAATCGTCTTCCGCTTTGAGCTGCTTCATCATGTTGCAGATCACCGGAACAGCTCGCTTGTCCTTGGTCCGACCGAGCATCATGAAGTACCGGTCGAGTTGGCTGGACGCCCAACCGAACTGGCCCATGCCGCGGAAGTTCCAACCCTTGTCCCAACTCTCGAACGCCTTGGCGGCGTCGAGCAGCGCGTCGGCGCCGGTCGGGTCGCCCATTCCGGCAAGGAGCATGGCGTACGCTAACTTGTTCTGTGACGAATCCGCCTTTTGATACGCTTCCTTGATCAGCGGCAGCGACTCTTTCGGATGCCAGAGCAACAGGGCGGAACCCTTGAAATTGTCCGGAATCGTTTTGATCGCATCGGGCAAATCCTTGATCGAATCGCCGTAATTGTCCTTGTCGGTCAACACGGTTTCCGGCAGGTTGCCGATGTCGACCAAATGCTGTTGGACCGGCTTGATGTCGAGTTTCCGGAGCGGCACACCGTCCTTCGCCGCTTTGGCCGCGAGACAGCCGAGAGCGTAACCCTGGTTCTGCAAGTCGGGTTGCATGCGGATAATCGGAATCGCGTCCCGGTGACAGCTCGTCGCCAATCCGCCGACGAAGATTCCTTCGAGTCCCTGCGGTAAACAGCTCCGCATCGGAATGTCGCAAAAATGTCCGTCGTGGTGCAAATGCTCGATTTCGAGATACGGCGTGACCGTGTAACCGTGCGTGTCGAAGTTGCTGCGGCTGCGGCAGATCGTGTCCGGATACGTCCGTTTGTTAACTTGATCCAACGCCGTGAACGAAAAATCGCCGACGACCCGTTTGCGTTCACGGGAGTCGATGATCTTGCCGAAGTCGAACGCCTTCGGGAATTTTTCCTTGCCGTACACAAAAAGATGCGTGATGTCTTCCATGTCGGTTTCGTCGACGTACATATAATCGGTGTTGGTGTACGACGCTCCGAGATTGCGCGGCGGCAGGCCGTGTCCCTGGACGGCGATTTCGGTGCCGTCGACGTACTGCATTTTCGCTCCGGCGGCTTCGGCGATGTCGCCGTTGCCGGTTGCGTCGATAATCACTTTGCCCAGGACCGCCTTGGGGCCGTTCGGTGTGGCGATAATGACCCCTTTGACACGCGCTTCGCGGCTAAAACCTTCGGTGGGGCTCGGGTCGACGATTGCTCCGGTTCCTAACACGCCGTACCAGACGTCGGCGCCGGCTTCGGCGAGTTTCGACCTCCACCATTGGGTGCGTTGTTCGATGACCCATTGGGACTTGCCGTCTTCGACTTCCTTGCAGAAGCCGACGCGGTTCCCCCAATAATAGATCGAGATCGCGCCGGCCGTTCCGAGTCCGCCCAAATCGTGCAGATATTCGAGGACGAGCGTTTTCGCTCCCTGCCGTGCGGCGGAGATTCCCGCCGGGGCGCCGGTCGTTCCGCCGCCGACCACGACGACGTCGTACTCCGCAACCACCGGAATTTTTTGCTCCGCTTGTTTCACGAAACCGAGTGTTTTCTTATACGCCTTGACGTTGTTCAGTGATTCCTTGACGTCGCCGGGAACCTTTTCGCCGCCTTCGATTCGTGCTCCCGGATAACACAACGTCAACTGATCCAGCGACGCTTTGGAGTCGGCATCTTTTTTGACTTTCAAAAACATTGCAATCGACGTCCCCGTTTTACGGCCTTGGACAATTGCTTGAGCAGGGGAATAAAACCGCTTTTTGGTCGACTCGACGGAAACCTTGTCCGACGTGAACTGTTGATCCGGATCGTAAGTCGCCAAACGAATCTGATTTTCCAGTTCGTTGATCGTTTTGAGATCGTTCTGAATACATTTGAGACCGGTTTCGTCATCCAGTGTAAAAGCATAACGAATAATCGGGAAAACACCGCTTTTCGTTTTCGCTTGATTCGGCCAAGCTCCATAGAAGGGTTCTCCCATGATTTCATAGGATGCGTTTTTCAGGAGCGGAAACTTTAGGGCGTCAATTTCTTTCGGTTCTCCTCCGATCGCGATATATTCGGCGACAAACGGGGCGAGTTCTTTGCCCGGATTCGGGACCACGCCGGTCGACGGGCGGTCTTTGTCGGTCATTTCGAAGGAGAGGCGACAAACCTCCTTGGCCAGGATAACTTGTTTGCCGGCTCGGTTGTTGATCACGGCCCCTCTTACCTTGCGGTCCTTATCGAGAAGGGTTCCAACCTCATACGTCGAGTAGAGGAACTTGACTCCGGCGTCTTCGAGGGCTTTGTCGAGGGTCTGTTTGACGTGCATCGGTCGCGGGGCGGGATGCGTGTACTTCTCGTTTTCCTTCGGCGTCCACGCTTGCGCAACGGGAATCATCGACTTGTCCGCCAACAACACGATCTCGCCGAGCAGCACGCGCGACGACGGCTCCGTCTTCTTCACGTCGAGCTTCAGATACCGCGTTTCGACCGGCGTGTCGAGCGCCAGACAAAATTGGTCCGGAACTTCCGAACCGTTCGGCTTGTCGCCGTTCCGCTTCGCAACGCCAACCGACTTCCAATCCTTTTCGTCGTCGCTGCTCGAAACCGTTACGGATTCGATCTCGTAGTCCGACTTCCGGAAAAAGCCGAGCATCGACACGACGCCGATCTTCTGCGACTTCTTCAGGTCGAGAATGATCGTCGCGTCGCCGTTGATTTGCAGACTTTCCGTCACCGCGTCCGCCGCCTTGCCGTCGGAAAGACGGTTCTTACGGTCGGTCTCGGCGTGCTTTTTGTCGATCGACTGTTCGACGCTGTATGAAAACCCGATCTTTTTCGGAGCCCCGAGAATCGCGAGGATCGGCTGCGATGGCTGTCCCCGATTCGGATCGTTGTAAATCGCCGCCGCCAGCGGATCGTCGAGCTTTTCGCCCGGTTCGAGCCAAAGTCTGAGCGTCGCCGTCATGTCGTCGCCGAGATACGGACGCTCCGTGATGAGCATCGTCTTCGCCCCGGCTTTTTGGGCTTCGATCGCCGCCGCGACGTCTCCCGTCGAGCCGCCGACGACCAAGACGTCGACTTCATACGCAATCGGAAGCTGCCGCTCCGACACCGTGACGAACTTATCCTGTGCCGTCGCCATGGAACAGAACATCAACAATAATGCAACGATTCGTGTCATGAAATACTTCCTTTCGGGGGTTAATAATCCGCTTGCGTTTTAGCCGCCAACGGCGCGCCTGCGGCGGCTAAAACGTAAGCGCTTATTAAAACGGCTTGAAAACAATGGAAATTCGATTAAGATTTTCGCATGAATCGAGATCAAAGTCAACAATTGCTCCGATCGCTTCGCCTTCGATACGATACCGAGCTTCCCATTGTTCAGCGAAAAGACGAAATCGCCAATCTGATCCGCGAGAATCAGGTCGTCGTCGTCTGCGGCGAAACCGGCTCCGGAAAGTCGACGCAACTCCCGAAGATTTGCCTTGAACTTCGCGCGCAAGAGCCGGGGGTATCAGCCCCCGGATGCGCAACATCTTCAGACAACTTCTACCATCCGGGGGCTTACACCCCCGGCTCTTGCGCTGGAATCATCGCCCATACGCAGCCGCGACGGATCGCTGCACGGTCCATTGCGGCCCGAATCGCCGAGGAACTCGAATCCCCGCTCGGCCAAGCGGTCGGATACAAAGTCCGATTCGACGAAAAATTGTCGCCGAACACGCTCGTCAAGTTAGCGACTGACGGAATTCTCCTTGCCGAGTCGCAAACCGACAAACTCTTCAAGCAGTACGATACGATCATCATTGACGAGGCTCACGAACGGTCGCTGAACATCGACTTCCTGCTCGGAATGCTGAAACGGGTTCTCCCCCAACGCCGCGACCTGAAGTTGATCATTACCTCGGCAACAATCGACGCCAAGCGGTTCGCCGACCATTTTACCGAACGGAATATCAACGGCGGCAAAAAAGTTCCCGTGATCGAGGTTTCCGGACGGACCTATCCGATTGAAATTCTCTACCGCAGCTTGGAGGACTACGACGACGAAGACGATGTTTCACGTGAAACAAGACGGGGAAACTCTGCGGGTCAGGAAAATGTTTCACGTGGAACAGACCCGGAAGAACGGGCAATCCTTGCGGCTGTCGACGAACTTGCTTCGATGGGACGCGGCGACATGTTGATCTTCATGCCGACCGAACGGGATATCTTCGAGACGGCGAAGCTTCTGCGACATCATTCGATCCCTGGCGACGATAAGGTTCGCAAGACGGAAATCCTGCCGCTCTACGCCCGGCTCCCAGTCGCCGAACAGCAAAAGGTTTTCAAGACTTCTTCTCATCGCCGGATCGTGATCGCGACGAACGTCGCCGAATCGTCGCTCACGGTTCCCGGTATCCGATACGTGATCGATACGGGAACCGCCCGGATTAGCCGGTACTCCGCTCGAACCCGAACGCAACGACTTCCCATCGAGGCGGTTTCCCAAGCTTCCGCCGACCAACGAGCCGGGCGTTGCGGTCGAATCGGGCCCGGTGTTTGTATCCGACTTTTCAGCGAACTGGATTATCGGAGCCGCGACCGATACACGACACCGGAAATTCAACGGACGAATCTCGCCTCCGTGATCCTCCAAACGAAATCCCTGAAGCTCGGCGATATAGAAAAATTTCCCTTCATTGATCCGCCCCGGGTTGCCGCAATTCAAGACGGATACAAAACCCTTTTCGAGATCGGAGCAATTGATCGCAAGAACAGTTTGACCGACATCGGCTGGAAGTTGAGCCGCCTTCCCGTCGACCCCCGGATCGGTCGGATGATCCTCGCTGCCGAACAGAACGGTTGCCTCCGCGAAATGTTGATCGTCGCCTCGGTTCTCGAAATTCAGGATCCCCGGGAACGGCCCCTCGACCACCAAGCGAAAGCCGACACCGCCCACGAAAAATTCCTTGACGACCGGAGCGATTTCCTCGGATATCTCAAGCTCTGGGATTTTTACCAGAATCTCAAGGAGCAAACATCACGGAGCGGACTCCGCAAAGCGACGCTGCAAAACTTTTTGTCGTTCAACCGAATGAAAGAATGGAACGACATCCACGTCCAACTCCAGGAGTTCGTCCGCGACGCCCGGATGAAAACCGGTCAGCGGAAGGACGATTACGACTCGTTGCACCGTTCCATCCTGACCGGAATGCTGTCGGGAATCGCCAATCGGGACGAACGCTCCGAGTACACGGCCTGCGGCGGCGGCAAGTTTCTGCTCTGGCCGGGAAGCGGAATCTCAAAACGAAAAAAGAGCCCCAAGTGCAGCGAAGCGGAACTTGGAGGTAAACCCGGTGAGCGGTTTAACCCCCGAGTTACGGCGAGTACGCCTCCACTCGGGGCTCCTTTAGGTCTTCCTCGTTGGATCGTCTCCGGCGAACGGGTCGAGACGACACGAAAATTTTTGCGGACGGTCGCCCAAATCGACGCCGCTTGGATCGAACCGCTTGCGGAACATCTCATCAACCGCGTTTATTTGGAACCCCATTGGAACCGCGAAACGGGATACGTTCACGCTTACGAAAAGGTTTCGCTCTTCGGACTGGTCCTCGTTCCGAAACGGCGGGTCAACTACGGTCCGATCAATCCGAAGGAAGCTCGAAACATTTTCATCCAGCAAGCGCTCGTCGAAGGGGAACTCGACACGACGCTCGACTTCTTCGAGTACAACCAAATGCTCCTTGAAGAAGCTCGCAAACTCGGCGACAAACTGCGGAAGCCCGATATCGTTCGCGGTGAGCTTGCCCGATACGAATTCTACCAAGCGAGAATCCCCGACGACGTTTACGATCAACGCTCCCTCGAAAAATGGTATCAACAAGAAAAGAGCCGGGGAAACGACAAGAGCCGGGGAAACGACAAGAGCCGGGGGTGTAAGCCCTTCATGAGCCGGGGGTGTAAGCCCCCGGATGCGCAACCTTTTCAGACGGCGTCGACCATCCGGGGGCTTACACCCCCGGCCCTTGAGATGCAATTGTCCGATCTCCTTACGGAGCAACTCGACGATTCGGTCTTGCAAAACTTCCCGGATTCCTTGAAAACCTTCGACGGCGGCTCCGCGTCGTTGGAATACAACTTCGCTCCCGGCGAGGAGCACGATGGTTTGACGGTCGTCGTTCCGGTGGAGGGGCTCCGGCAACTGGAGCCGTCACGGCTCGGTTGGTTGGTTCCCGGTTTGGTCGAACAAAAGATCGCCGCGCTGCTCAAGTCGCTGCCCAAAGAGATTCGCCGCCAAATCGTTCCCGTTCCGGAGACCGCCAAGGACATTATCAAGAGAATTGAATTCGGACGCGGTTCGCTTGAAGAGCAAATCGCTCACGAAGTCAGCCGCCTGATCGGTCGCCTTGTCGTCCCGAAGGATTTTAGCTTGGACCAACTCCCGAACGAGCTTCGAATGGGAATCAGAGTTCTCGATCCGGAAGGGAACGCCGTCGGACAGTCGAAAGACCTCGACGAGTTGCGGAAAGAGCTCGGCGTCAAAGGAACGCCAGTCGTTGTCGATCCGCGTTGGAATCGAACGGAACTTACGACATGGGACTTCGGCGATTTGCCGGAATCCGTCGAGATCGAACGCAACGGCGTCCGAATCAAGGCGTTTCCAATGCTCTGCTCGCCAAGAGCCGGGGGTGTAAGCCCCCGGATACGTAACGCCGGAGAATTCGCAACCCATCCGGGGGCTAACACCCCCGGCTCTTGCGCGTTGGCGCTTGCTGATTCTCTCGACAAGGCGGCTCGCGAAACCCGGCTCGGAATCGTCCGATTGTTTTACCTCCAAACGAAACGGGACATCCGAACGCAGGTCCAATGGTTGCCGAACGCCGACCGTTTGAAAGTCTTTTCCCAACCGTTGCCGGAGTTCGACTTCCAGCACGACGTTGGAATGCTGATCGCTTCCCGAGCGATCCAGGCCGATGAGTTGCCGATTCCGCGAACCCAAGTCGAATTCGAACGGCGCGTCCAAAAAGGAAAAGAACGTCTCGGTGTCGCCGTTCAAGAAGTCACGAAATTTGTCGGTCCGCTGTTCGAATCCTTTCATCAAGCTCGACTTTCCATCGAGCAGAATAAATCGCAGCGAACCGACTGGGCTTGGCGCGACGCTCGGGAGTCGCTGCAGAGATTGGTCGAACCCGATTTCCTGCTTGACGTTCCTTGGTCGGTACTCAAGGAGTTTCCACGATTCTTCAAAGCGGTTCCGCTCCGCTTCGAAAAGTTGAAAGGAGGCGAACTCGCCGACCATCAGGCGACCGACGAGCTTTCCGCTTTTTGGATGAAATATTCGGAGCGGCTCGAACTCCATCAGGCGGCGGGGATCACCGACCCGGAACTCGACGCCTTTCGCTGGATGATCGAAGAGTACCGCGTTTCTCTCTTTGCCCAGAAACTCGGAACCGCCGTCAAGGTTTCTCCGCAACGGCTCGACAAGCAGTTCGAAAAAGTTCGACGGTAACTCGTCTCCCTAAAGAGCCCCAAGTGAAGGCGTACTCGCCGTAACTTGGGGGTTGAGCCGCTTTTTTGGGAAAACCCCCGAGTTACGGCGAGTACACCTCCACTCGGGGCTCTTTTATTCCTTCTATGGAGTACCGCTTCACTTCGGACTCTTTTTTCAATATACTACGATCATCATCTTCATATTCAACTTTTGGGGAGCGTAACATGAGCAAAGGTTTCGGAATCATCGGCTGCGGAATGATCGCGGGGTTTCACGCCAAGGCAATCAAAGACGCCGGCGGCAAATTGGTTGCCTGCTTCGACCGGGTTCCCGCTGCGGCTCAGCGGCTCGCCAACGAAACGGGTTGCAAGGCTTACGACGACTTCAAGGCGTTCCTTGCGGATCCGGCAATCGAGATTGTAACGATCGGAACGCCGAGCGGCGCCCATATCGAACCAGCCTTGGCGGCAGCCGAAGCGGGAAAACATATCATCGTCGAGAAACCGCTGGAAATCACACTGGAACGCTGCGACCAGATGATCGCGGCCTGTGAAAAGGCGAACGTCAAGTTGGCGACCGTGTTTCACAGTCGGTTCCATCATTCCGCGAAGCAGATCAAGGCGGCGGTCGAATCGGGTCGCTTCGGTAAGCTGACGCTCGGCGACGCTATCGTGAAATGGTTTCGAACGCAGGAATACTACGACAGCGGAGCCTGGCGGGGAACGTGGGAACTCGACGGCGGCGGCGCCCTCATGAATCAAGCGATTCATACGGTCGACCTTTTGCTCTGGTTGATGGGACCGGTCGTTGAGGTTACGGCCCAAGCCGCATTGCTCGCCCATGAAAGAATCGCCGTGGAAGACACGCTGACGGCAACGCTTCGCTTCGAAAACGGAGCTCTTGGAACGATCGTTACGACGACGGCGGCGTTTCCCGGCATGTTGAAGCGGGTCGAACTCAGCGGCTCGAAGGGAACCGCCGTGATGGAGGAAGAAGACCTGATCAAATGGGATTTCTCCGAATCGACTCCGGACGACGCGATGATTCGGGAAAAAATGCTGAATCGCCAATCGACCGGCGGCGGAGCGGCGGACCCGGCGGCGATCGGACACAAAGGACACGCCCAACTTTTCGCTAACATGATCGCGGCGATCGACGGCAAGGAAAAGCTCGTGATCGACGGCAAGGAAGGTCGTCGCAGCACGGAGATCATCCTCGCAATCTATAAAGCCGCCGAAACCGGTCAGGCCGTCAAACTGCCGCTCGCCAAGGATCCCGAACTCGAAGCGAGAAAAAAGAAAGGGAAATAGAATCGTCCCCATTTAGCCGCCCCGCCTGCGGGGCGATAAACCGCCAACCAACACACGTTCCATGAAAACTCTCGCCCTTTCATTCCTTTTCCTTTTCGCCGCCGTCACGGTTTCTGCGGAATCCTACGACGTTGTGATCTACGGCGGAACTTCGTCGGCGGTTACTGCGGCGGTCCAAGTCAAAAAGATGGGAAAAACCGTCGTGATCGTTTCGCCGGACAAGCATCTCGGCGGTCTTTCCAGCGGCGGTCTCGGATACACTGACTCCGGTAACACGTCTTCCATCGGCGGACTGTCGCGTGAGTTTTATCATCGGGTTTACAAAAAATACCAAGAGGAAAAAGCCTGGCGTTGGGAGAAGAAGGAAAAATACGCCAACGAAGGTCAGGGAACCCGGGCGATGCTCCACGACGAACAGACAATGTGGATTTTTGAGCCGCACGTCGCCGAGGCGGTATTTGACGAATGGGTTGCCGAGGAAAAAATTCCCGTCGTTCGGGAAGCCCTGTTGGATCGAGCAAAGGGCGTCAAGAAGGACGGAGCCCGGATTATTTCGATCACGACGCTGGACGGCAAGACCTACGACGGCAAGGAATTCATCGACGCAACCTACGAAGGCGATTTGATGGCGGCGGCCGGGGTTTCCTACCATGTTGGTCGGGAGGCGAATTCCCAATATGACGAAACGTGGAACGGCAATCAGGTCGGAATCTTACATCATCGGCATTGGTTCAAGGCGGGAGCGGTCGATCCGTATAAAAAGCCGGGTGATCCGTCCAGCGGCTTGGTGAAATACGTTTCCGCCGATCCGCCGGGCGAACGGGGAACCGGCGACAAACGGGTCCAGGCATATTGTTTCCGAACCTGTCTGACGAGACATCCGGAAAACCGCCTGCCGTTCCCGAAGCCGGAAGGATACGATCCGAACGACTACGAATTGATGCTCCGCGTTTTCAACTACGGTTGGCGGGAAACCTTCGATAAATTCGACATGATCCCGAATTTGAAGACGGATACGAACAATCACGGGCCCTTCAGCGCCGACTTCATCGGCGAGAATTACGATTATCCGGAAGCGTCCTACGAACGCCGCAAGGAGATTATTGCGAACCACGTCCGGTATCAACAGGGTTGGTATTATTTCATTGCTAACGATCCCCGGGTTCCGGAGGACGTTCGCGGCAAAATGAGCGAATGGGGCTTGGCGAAAGACGAATTTCTCGACAACGGACATTGGCCGCACCAACTTTATATTCGGGAAGCCCGGCGTCTGGTTGGCGAGTACATTACGACGGAAAACGACTGTCTCGGCAAGCGAACGCCGCCGTGTCCCGTCGGTATGGGCTCCTACGCATTGGACTCCCATAATATTCGACGATACATCACGCCGGAAGGATATGTTCAGAATGAAGGCGATATCGGCGTCTCTCCGAAACGACCCTACAGCATCGACTTCGGCTCGTTGTTGCCGAAAAAAGCGGAATGTACGAACCTGACGGTTTCGGTCTGCGTTGGAACGTCTCATATTGCGTTCGGATCGGTTCGAATGGAGCCGGTGTTTATGATTCTCGGCCAAAGCGCGGCGACGGCAGCGGTTTTCGCGATCGACGACAAGTCCGCCGTTCAGGACGTCGACTACACTAAATTGAAGGAACGACTCCTTGCCGACGGTCAGCGATTGGTACACGAACCCAAAGACGACAGAGTTCGGGGAATCTCGGTCAAGTCGCTGCCCGGTTTGGTCCAGGACGATATCGATGCCAAGATCGAAGGCGATTGGGGCGAGTCGGGAGCCCGGCAGCCGTTTGTCGGTTCACGGTACATCCACGACGCCGACGAAGCCAAGGGGAAAAAGAGCGTAACGTTTACGATTCCGCTTTCCGAGCAGGGAACCTACGAAGTCCGTTTGGCGTACAGTCCGGACGGCAACCGCTCGAAGGAAGTTCCCGTCGAAGTTCGATATCAGGGCGGTTCGACGGTCGTCAAGGTCGATCAAACCGCGACGCCTCCGATCGACAAACTATTCGTTTCCTTGGGAACCTTCAAGTTTGCCGATTCCGTGGTCGTCGTTGTTTCGAACGCCGGAACCAAGGGATTCGTCGTTGTCGACGCTGTTCAGCTCTTGAAAAAATAAACCGGGTTCTTGCCGTCGCCGACGCTTTCGGGTATCTTGGTCGACGTTCGGTATTTAATCATCCCACCATAAATTCAACAACACAAGATTTTGAGGTAAAGCCATGACGCGAGTTCTCGTTGCCGACGATTCCAGCACGATGCGTAAAATCATTCTTCGATCCCTCCAGGCGGTCGGTGTCACGGACGTCGCGGAGGCTTCCGACGGCGCCGAAGCGGTCGCGATTTTCGCCCCCGGCAAGTTCGACATGGTACTTACCGACTGGAACATGCCCGGAATGACCGGCCTTGAAGTTCTCAAGGCGATTCGGGTTCAGGACAAGGCGATTCCGGTGATCATGGTAACGACCGAAGCCGAAAAGAGCCGAGTTCTCGAAGCGATTCAGGCCGGCGTGACCGATTATCTCGTCAAACCGTTTACCGCCGACACGCTTCGCGAGAAACTCGAAAAACACGGTTGCTGATTTTTAATATTCGCGAGCGTTTCCGTCATCCCCGCGAAGGCGGGGACCGAGACGGCAAACGGGAGTGGTCGTTTTCATCCGGCAATAAGGTGTGCAAAAGCTAATTAAAATCTGTTCTCTGGGTCCCCGCCTTCGCGGGGATGACGGTTGGTTTAACTTTTCCGAAAGACCGTCTTATGCGTTCTTCTGTTCTCTTCGGCGTGTTCTTTCTTTCCGTTTCCGTTTCTTGGGCCGAAACGTTGACGGTTTCTCCCAATGGTCCGATTTCGTCGCTGAAGCAGGCGGTCGAAAAGGTCCGAACACTGCCGAAGAACTCGCCGATCACGGTCGAGTTTCAGAGCGGCGTCTATCCGATTACGGAGCCGATCGTCTTCAAATCCGAGGACAGCGGCAACGAAAAGGCTCCGATCACCTACCGGGCGGCGAAAGGGGCGGACGTCGTGATTTCCGGCGGCAAACCGATCACTGGTTGGAAAAAGGGCGACAACGGCATTTGGACGGCGAACATTCCGGAGGTTGCCGCTGGAGAATGGTATTTCGAGCAACTCTACGTCAACGGACGCCGGACAACCCGTTGTCGGGAGCCGAACGAGTTCTATTATTACACGGAGCGAACCGTCGATTACGCCAACGATCCGGAGACGGGCAAGCCGGAACCGATGCAAAGCCGGGCGTTCATCGCAACGGCCAAAGACATTGAGCCGCTCAAGAAATTGTCGAAAACCGAATTGAAGGACGTTCAGTTCACTCTGTACCATTCTTGGCAGACTTCGGAACACCGGACCTCGGGAATTGAATTCGACAAGAATCTGGTCGTCTTCTCCGGTCCGGCCCGTTGGCCCTTGATGCGTTGGGAACCGCGACAACGGTTTCATCTCGAGAATTACAAAGCCGCTCTCGATGCTCCCGGTGAATGGTTCCTCGACCGCAACGGTACCTTGTCATACATTCCGCTGCCCGGCGAAGACGTCTCGAAATTGGAATTCGTCGCCCCGATTACCGGCGAATTTCTCCGTTTTGAGGGCGAACTCGACAAGGAAAAAGCCGATTCCCGGATTTCAAACCTTTCCTTTGACGGACTGAAATTTCGTTACGCCGGATACATCCTTGATCCGAAAGGACACAGCGACGGACAGGCGTCGATCACCTTGCCGTTCGCCGTGCTGCTCGACGGCTGCAAAAACGTTTCGTTCGAAAACTGCGAGTTTTCCTGTATCGGAGGAAACGCGGTTCGTTTCCATCAGGCTTGTACCGATTGCCGGTTTGTAAGAAACTACGTTCACACGCTGGGAGCCGGCGGGGTTTACGTCGGCTTGGGACATCAGGCGGGATGGGAAAAACAAACCCAAACGGAACGGATTCTCGTCGAAAACTGCATTATTCGCAACGGTGGACTCCTTGAGATGGGCGCGGTCGCTGCGTGGATCGGACATTCGTCGAACAACAAGATCATCCACAACGACATCAGCGAGTTCTATTACACGGGAGTTTCGGTCGGTTGGCAATGGGGATACCAACCGACGCGGTCGCATCACAACACGATCGACTTCAACCATATTCACCATCTCGGACACTGGGTGATGAGCGATATGGGCGGTGTCTACACGCTTGGCGTGTCGCCGGGAACGACCGTTTCGAGCAACGTGATCCACGACGTCTACGCTTATTCCTACGGTGGTTGGGGCCTCTACACCGACGAAGGTTCGACGGACATCGTCATGGAAAACAACCTCGTTTATCGAGTCAAAACGGGAACGTTTCATCAGCATTACGGCAAGGAAAACATTATCCGCAACAATATTTTGGCGTACAGTATCAACGACCAGCTTGAGCGGAGTCGCATCGAGGAACATCTTTCGTTCACGCTGGAAAACAATATTATCCAGTGGGAGACGGGGCCGTTGTTCGGACATCCTTGGACGCAGGACTATTTCAGCCGGTGGGGCGACGACAAAGTCGTGATTCGGAGCAATCTGTACTGGAATCCGACGATCGACATGAACAAGGCGTTTCCGACGAAGACGCCCGGCGAATTGACCGACTTGGCGACTTGGCAAAAAGAAACCGGACACGACAACGATTCGATGGTCGCCGATCCGAAGTTCAAGGACCCGAAGAACGGCGACTTTACGTTGCCGGACGATTCCCCAGCGTTCAAGGTCGGATTCAAGCGTTTCGATTATTCGAAGGCCGGTGTTTACGGCGACGAACAATGGATCACGTTGGCGAAGAGTTTCGACCATCCTGTTCGTCCGTTGCCGCCAGAGAAACCGGAGCCGTTGCCGCTGAAAGTCGCCGACGATTTCGAATACCCACGCAGTTCGCCGCTTCCCCGTGCGAACGTTTCGGACGAGAATAAAAAGTTGATTCGGATCTCGACCGAGCGCCCCGCTTCGGGAGAAAAATGCCTTGAAGTCGCGGATGCCGAGGGGTTGAAGCAAGCGTTCAATCCCCATTTTTACTTCGCGCCGGCCTATAAGTCGGGAACATGGAAGTCGACCTTCGATCTTCGCTTCCAAAAGAACGCCGATGTACATATCGAAGCCCGGGACAAGTCGACGCCGTATCGAACGTCCGCGAGTTTGCGTTTTAAAAACGGCAAATTGAGCGTCAAGGGCCAATCCGCGATCGACTTGCCGATCGACCAATGGATTCATGTCGAAATTTCCGCAGCGATCGGCGCCGGAGCGTGGAACCTGACGCTGACGCTTCCCGGCGGCGAAAAGAAAACGCTCGAAAATATTCCGAACAATCACGGCGATGTCGCGTCCCTCGACTGGTTTGGATTCTGTAATCTCGCGACGACTGCCGACCAAACGTCGTTTTTTCTCGACAACCTGACTTTTGACAACGAATGATGCAACAACAACTCGCGAAAAAGATCGCCGACAAAACGGCGAAAGTCGGAATCATCGGACTCGGATACGTCGGTCTGCCGCTCATCCGGGCGTTCATCAAGGCCGGATTCAAAACCCTCGGATATGATCTCGATCGGAAAAAGGTCGATTCGCTTAACGCGGGAAAGAGTTACATCGCCCATATTCCCTCGGCGTGGATCAAGGAATACGTCGAAAGCGGTTCGCTGGAGCCGACCGCTGACATGAACCGGCTCAGCGAAGCGGACGTCCTCTTGATTTGTGTGCCGACGCCGCTTTCCGACAGCCGGGATCCCGATTTGTACTACGTCGAGTCGACGACCGAAGCGGTTGCGAAAACGTTACGGCCCGCTCAATTGGTCGTCCTCGAAAGCACGACGTATCCCGGCACGACGCGTGATGTGATGTTGCCGATCCTCGAAAAGTCGAAACTCGCCGTCGGCAAGGATTTTTTCCTGGCGTACAGTCCGGAACGCGAGGATCCGGGCAATCCGGATTTTACGGCGGAAGGAATTCCCAAGCTCGTTGGCGGCTTCGATCCGATCAGCGGCAAGTTGGCGACCGAGTTGTATTCGAAGGCGATCGTCAAGGTAATTCCCGTTTCATCCTGCGAAGTCGCGGAAGCGGCGAAAATCGTCGAGAATACTTATCGTTGCGTAAATATCGCAATGGTCAACGAACTGAAAGTCGTGTTCGAACGTCTCGGGATCGACGTCTGGGAAGTGATCGACGCCGCCAAGACGAAACCGTTCGGATTTCAAGCGTTCTATCCCGGTCCGGGGCTCGGCGGACATTGCATCCCGATTGATCCGTTTTATCTGAGTTGGTGCGCCCGCAAAGCGGGGCTCACGACCCGGTTCATCGAACTGGCCGGCGAGATCAACACCTCAATGCCGCTGTATGTCGTTCGCCAACTCGTCGACGCTCTGAACGATCACGAAAAATCGGTCAAGGGAAGCAAAATATGCGTTCTCGGCGCGGCGTACAAAAAGGATGTCGACGATCCGCGTGAGAGTCCGTCGTTCGAGTTGATCGATCGCTTGATCCGTAAAGGAGCCGTCGTTTCGTACAGCGACCCGCATATTCCGTCGCTGCCCAAGATGCGGCATTGGCCGAACATCCCCGAGATGCAGAGCGCCGAGTTGACCGCCGATTATCTTGCTTCGCTGGACGCCGTTCTTATTGCGACGGACCACACGAAATTCGATTACGATTTTATCGTCCAACACGCCAAGCTCGTGATCGACAGCCGCAACGCAACGAAAAACGTCAAGCAAGGACGCGCGAAGATCGTCAAAGCGTAATGTTTTAACGAGCTGCGACCTGCGGTCGCAGACAATCCCCCTTTCCTTCCCCCTCGATTTCTGCGACCTCAGGTCGCAGCTCGTATTGCGATGATTATTCGACTATTCTTTTTCGTTTTTCTTTGCTTTTCGTTTCCTTTTGTCGCAGCTCAAGACGTCCGTGTCCGCGTCAACAACGGAGTTCCGCAGATCGAGCGCAACGGCCAGCCGCAGCGCGGTCGCTGGTTCTGGGGCGCCCCTGGCAACGCCGTGCTCAAAATCGGCCCCGAAGCGAAAGTCTTCGAATTCGAGATGACGGGAACGATCGACGACCCGAACAACATTACCGTACATTTTCGGTTCGACGCCAAACCGAACACGATTTGGTTCGACGACATTCAAATTACAGACAAGGAAACCGGCGCCGTGATGCGGCCCCGACGTGATTTCGAAAACGGAATCGACTCGTTCAAGAACGATTGGACGTTTTGGCCGACCGGAGCCGCGAACACCGTCGGAACCGTCGATGTCGTTGCCGGAAAAGGAAACGCCGACAGCGCGGCCCTTCAAATTTCACTGAAAGACCCGAAAGGTCCTTGGCCGGATTTTCACGTTTATCATCTTGCCAATTTGGGGATCCAAAAGGGACATCGCTATGCCGTGAAACTTTGGGCCCGTTCGGAGACGGATGCGAATCTTCGGATCGGCGTTTACAAACCCGGCCAGCGCTTCGTTCAAGCGGCGAACATCGACGGCGTTTTCGAGTCGCAAATTCGGCTTGCGGCGTCGGTCGGCGTGAATTTCGTCAGCATGCCGGTTCATCTTCCCTGGCCGGAACCGGGAAAAGACGGAGCCGAAGAGTTCGAACAAGCGTTCGTCGAATGCCAACGGGTTCTCGACGTCAATCCGAAGGCGCAGCTCGTTCCTCGAATTGGAACGTATCCGCCGGATTGGTGGGCGAAGGCGAATCCCGACGGCATGATGGTGTACGAAAAAGAAGGAGGCAAACCCTGCTTCGAAGTCGCGTCGCCGAAATGGAGAGCCGACGCCGCCGAGCGGCTTGGAATTTTGATCGAAAAACTCGAAGCGAAGTTCGGCGATTCGATGGCCGGATATCATCCGACCGGTCAAAATACCGCCGAGTGGTTTTATATGGACAGCTGGGCCGATCGTTATCACGGCAACGCGGCGGTTCCCGCTGCGGCGTTCCGGGATTGGTTGAAAAAGAAATACTCGACCGACGAAACGTTACAGAAAGCGTGGGGACGAACGGACGTCCGTTTGGCGACCGTCGAACCGCCGACGCCGCAACGCCGCCGGAGCATGGTCGAAAAGGGGATTCTGCTTGATCCGAAAACCGACCGGGATATTATCGATCACAATTTCGCGTTGCAGGACATCATGGTCGACGGAATGCTCGGCATGGCGAAAGTCGTTCGGGAGAAAACACGCGGCAAGAAACTTTCCGTACTGTTTTATGGATATTCGTTCGAATTCATGGCCTTGAACCGGGGCCCCGCCGCTTCGGGACATTACGCTTTGCGGCGGGTGCTCGACAGTTCGGACGTCGACATTCTCTGTTCGCCGATTTCGTATTTCGACCGGCAACTCGGCGGCAGCGCCCCCGCGATGACCGCCGCCGAAAGCGTGATGCTCGCCGGAAAACTCTGGCTCTTCGAAGACGATACGTCGACCCATATTAGCGTCGGAAACGCGCCGGGTTCCCATGAACGGGCGAAAAATTCCTGGGAAAGCAATCAAATGTTGTTGCGCAATGTCGGTGAGGAGGCATGTCGCAACTTCGCCGGTTGGTGGATGGACCTCGGTTCCGCCGGGTGGTTCGACGATCCCGCGATGTGGGCCGAGATGAAGAAACTCGAAGCGATCGATTTGCCGCTGTTGAAGAATCCGATTCCTTTCCGTCCGGAAATCGCCGCCGTGATCGACGAGTCCTCCGCGATGTCCGTCGCCCACAACGGCAACAAAGTTACGCGACCGCTGATTTACGAAGGCCGGGCTCCCTTGGCTCGTTGCGGGGCTCCGTTCGGACAGTATCTGCTCGACGATGTCCTTGCCGGAAAGGTCGACCACGCCAAAGTGTTCGTTTTTCTCAACGCTTGGACGCTCACGCCGGAACAACGAAAAACGCTGCTCGACAAAACGAACGGGAAGATTTGTATTTGGTGCGAACCGGGGTCGAAGCTGACATCGGAATCGATTCGGGATGCCGCGAAACGAGCCGGAGTTCCGATTCTCTGCGAGGATGATACTGTTCTCTATTCGCACGAAAACTTCGTCGTCGTCCACGGTACGAAGGACGGCCCGATCACGTTGCGTTGGACGAAGGACGCCGTATGGACCGACGTGCTGGACGGAAAGAAGCTAGGCAATGGTCGCGAACTGAAGTTAACGCTCAAACTCGGCGAAACACGGATCTACGAGCTGCGACCTGTGGTCGCAGAGAACCGCGATTAACCTCACACTCTGCGACCACAGGTCGCAGCTCGTATTTTCGCAGCTCGTAAGACTTCTTCAATTATAATCATGAACGAAAACACGTATCATTTTTCGATCGGAACCTATGGTGGTCGGATTCACGGCGGCGAGGCTCCGACCGTTGAACGATCGCACAACGCGGTCGGCGATCCCTTCGTCGAACCGGATCAAGAGTTGTACGGCGCGAATCGAGCCCGAATGAAAGAATCGCCGGTCGTGTTTTCCATGGAACAACGATTATTCGTCGAGAAAACGATTCCAATTCTCTGCCAACGAGGAAATTGGATTTATCACATCGCGGCGTGCCAATCGGACCATATTCATTGTCTTGTTTCCGCTCACGTCGATCCGAAGGCCGTTCGACGTTGGTTCAAAACGTGGTTGGTGCAAGAATTGAACAAAAAATATGGGAGTCGAAGCTGGTTCGTCCGCGATGGCAGCGGAAAATGGGTCAACGACGAACAGTATTTCAAGAACGTTTTCGAATATATTCGAAAACAACGGGCGCATCGTGATTAACGAAAAAATATTACACCGAGCTGCGACCTGTGGTCGCAGAGTTCGAGTCAACCTCGGTTCTCTGCGACCACAGGTCGCAGCTCGTCAATTTGTCGCAGCTCGTTAATTTGTCGCAGCTCGTAAAGCTCGCTTACCAACGTTTCGTAATACCGGCGAGGATCGAGTCGCCTTGCGTTGCGTTGCTAACGTAACCGGTCAGATAGGGATTTCCGGTCGGAAACTCTCCTGAGCACTTGGCGGTGAATACGTGCGAATAAGCGAGACTAATGTCGAAATCCTTCGCGATCGTATAGCTTCCACCGATACTGACCATGTGCTGGACCATCATCGGCGCCGAAACGTTCAAGAAGGCGGCGCGTCCCGGAATCGGATTCTCGTTCCAACAATACCCGGCTCGAACCTTGACTTTCTTGGAAAGCGTTCGCTCAACGCCCATCGCCACGGAAACGACGCTGTTCCAATCGAGTCCTTCGACGATATGCGTTTCCGGATTGAGGCCGTTACGGAAACCGTTCGTGTTTGAATAATCGAAATACCGAACGTCCAAGGCGAGGACTGTGTTCTTGAAACCGTCATACGACACGCCAGCCGAAAGCGTCATCGGCAGATTCAAATTGAAGTTGCCGTTAACCGGTCTCGCGGTTACGTCGCCGTCCTGTCGAACATAAGTTCCTTGATAACAAAGCGATTCGGCCCAAATGGGGCTCTTGAACATGAACCCGGTCTTGAAGTGATTCTTGAAATCGTAATAGGCTCCGATCTGGAATCCGCCGCCCCAGGCATATCGTGTTCCGTAATTGTGAATCTCGTCGTTGGCCGCTTGTCCCAACTGCATCGGATTGATCGAAACCGCCGCCAAGTCGACGATTGGCGCAAAACCGACCGACAAACGGTCCGTGACTTGGTATGACACGGTTGGCGTGACTTGCAGCACGACCACGGTTGACGACTTGGAAATCCCCTGAAGGATGGCGTTTCGTTCGCTCAAGGGAGTATCGGGAGCATCGGCGGGATACAGGGTCGCCGCGCCGCCGACGGCCGACATGCCAAGACCGTACGTGATCCGCGAATTCGGGCAGCGCCGCCAGACCAGCGACATATTTGGCGCCGGAAGCGAGCCGGCCTTGCCGATCGTGCTGCCTTCCGAAATCAGTCCTCCGGTCGGACCATACACGGACGAGCTGACCGTGCTGTTCGGCATGATGATACCGAGTCCGAACGACATTTCGTTCTTTTCCAATCCGGAAATCGACGCCGGATTCCAGTTGATCGCTCCCGCCGAGTCCAACGGACACGCCGTCGCGGCGCTTCCCATCGACTCGTTGACCGCCCCGACGCCGCGGAGCATGACGCCCTGACCGAACGCCGACGAACCGCAAACAAGCAGCCCGAAAAACAACGCAATCTTTCCAACCGTCGACTTTTTCATGAGATATCCCTTAAAAAAGGAAGCCTGAAGTCCCTTGAGAAGTCGGTCGAACGTCTTGCAAAACGCTTCAAGCGCCCGGGAATACCACCGCGACACGCACCCGGACGGCCGCCGTCCGGAACCTGAAAAGGGACTCGTTTTCAATCTTTCGGTCCCTAAGAGTTCGAGATTCTACGTCAATAATCAGAGATCCCGAATTTTTAAGAAGGAACGACGGCATTGTCGTTCTAAACGGTAATCTTTCAATAAAAAGCCGGGACTTAAACAGAGCCCGATGCGTCAGCGAGGGGTTTGAACACAATCCCTCGCTGACGCGTCGGGCTCTGAAGGAGCGTCGGGCTCTGGAGGATTTGGGGAAACCCTTATTCGAAAGAGTAGGACGAGTTCCCTTCCATGACATTCAGGACGAATCGGGCGTCCGGATCGGACTTGACGGTTGGTTGGTTCTGTTGTGATTGCTGAGCGTACCGTGCCGCCGCCGACGTTCCCGCCGCATTGTAGGTTCCCGCCTGCTGCAACGATCCGAGTAGTTCCGCCAACCGGGAAATTTCCTTGAACTGATCCTGAAGGGCTCCGTTGTTGCCGAGAAGTTGGGCAATCTTTTCCTTGTCCGGCGTTCCGTTCGTCAGCAGAAGGCCGTCGACGCCCTGTTGCATGCTCATCGGCTGCGACGGATCAATCCCAGCCGACTGCATGGTCGACGCGAGATTCGTTTCGAAACCTTTTAGCTTTGTCTGGAGCAAACCGGCGAGCATTTCGCCGTTCTGTTTGAGAAGATCGAGTCCGCTCATTCCGTTTTCGGCGTCGTTTTTGCCGTCGACGTCCTGGCTCAAAAACTGTTGGAGCAGGTTGGCGGTCGGCGAAATCTGGAATTGGTCGCCGACACCGGAATTCTTTTGGCCGGGAGCGACGCCGCGTCCCATGCTCGGCGGCAAGGCCGAGCCCATCAGTTGATGCAGAACGTTGACATTCGACGTGGAGGAAATCGACATGGTTCGATCAGGAAAGAGGTTTCGAAAACAAAGTTTTTCGAAGGATAACGATTTCCCGATCAAACGTCCAGAGGAAATTGACGCGGATCATGCAGCCGCAGAATTTGTACGCCGGACCGAATCAGGTTCCAGGAGACGGTCCGGGTTCCTTCGTCCCGATCTTCGAACGTCTCCGCGATGAACCGCTTCCTTGAATGTCCGACTAACAGGGGGCAATCCAGTTCGAGAAACCGGGCGATGTTTCGAATCAACGTCCAATTTTGTTCGACCGTTTTTCCGAAACCGAGTCCCGGATCCACGGCGATTCGACTGCGTTCGATTCCCGCTGCGATCATTTCGTCCCTCTTTTTCTTTAGAAAGCCAAAGACTTCTTCGATGACGTCGCCGTATTGCGGATCGAGTTGCATCGTTTTCGGCGTTCCCTGAGCGTGCATGACGCAGATCGCGGCCCCGGTTCGACAAAGCAGGGGAATCATACCGGGATCGGCTGCGGCGGCGACGTCGTTGACGATTTCGGCTCCAACTCGAATCGCTTCGGCGGCAACCTCGGCTTTCCGCGTGTCGATCGAGATCGGAATCGATGTTTTCCGTCGCAGGGCGGCAATCACCGGAATCACACGGTCCAATTCTTCATCGACCGAAACGCCGTCGGACCCCGGTCGGGTGCTTTCGCCGCCGACGTCCAGAATATCGGCTCCTTCCGCGACGAGCCGCAACCCCTGTTCAACGGCAAGACGTTTTTTCACGAAGCAACCGCCATCGGAAAAACTGTCCGGCGTGACGTTGAGAATCCCCATGACGAGAGGCCGTTCCAACAGATTCAGACGCCGTTCGGCAAGTTGCCAACAATCCATGAAAAAAAGCCGGAGTACCGGCTAAATACGCCGAAAAACGGTAAAAAACGACAACAGATACGCCGTAGCCGCAACGAGAATGATCGTCGGTCCCGCAGGCAGATTGCCAAAGAAACAGACGATCAGCAATCCGACCCATGAGGAAAAAACGCCGAGAAGCACCGAGAGCAGACACATCGGCAAGAGTCGTTTCGTCAGACGACCGGCGGTCGCGGCCGGCAGCGTCAGCATGGCGATCACCAACACGATTCCGACGACCCGAACCATCAGCACGACGGTCATCGCGGTCAGGACGAGCAGCAGTTGAAAATAAAACGTCGTCGAAACGCCCCGCAGCCTCGCAAATTCCTCATCGAAGCAGACCGCCTCCAGCCGCTTGAAAAAGAGTCCGACCAACAGGAGGACGAACAAACTCAGCACCGCGACCAGCCAGATGTCTTGTTTCGTGATCAAGAGAATATTGCCGAACAGGAAATTGGAAATATTCACGTTTCCCGGCGTCTGCTCCAGAAACAGCAGGCCGAGCCCCATGCCGACGGCCCAGATGGCGCCGATGATCGTATCTTCACGTTCTTTGGCCTTCAGACGAACGACGCCGATCAACAGGGCGGAAAGGATGGCGACGATGAGCGACATATACATCGGATCGAACAGCGCCGCCAGCGCGCTTGCCGCCAAAAGATATTGGAGATAGAGTCCGACGCCGATTCCTCCGAAAGCGCAATGCGCGATCGCTCCGGCCAAATAGCCGATTCGGCGAACCACGACGAAGGTTCCGATCACGCCGAACGGAACCGCCGCAATGGCTCCGATCAGGAAGGCCCGTTGCATGAACGGAAGCTGGAGAATCTCGAGAACAGTGAACAACGAACAGAGAACAGTGAACAGTGAACAGTGAACAATAAGTAGTTCAGTGTACTACTGGCAGCCAAAATGTAAAGAGGTTGAACGGCGCTTGCGTCTTCTCTCTGTTCACTATTCGCTGTTCACTGTTCGTTGTTCACTGTTCGCTATCCGGCGACGCGGTCGCTGATTCGGTTGACCGGAATGTAGTCCGTTTGGAGCTGCTCCGCAGAAAGACGGTATTGCATGAGATAGGCGTCTTCGCTCATCTCTTCGTAGAAGTTGCGGAGGATGTTCGTCGCCCGGAAACCGATCTCTCGGAAGAAAAGCAGAGCCGGAAGATTCGTTTCACGAACTTCCAACACGATGCGGGACCGACGTTGATTGACGAGTTTGCCGGTCAGCTTGGCGGCCATCTGACGGGCGACACCTTGGCGGCGATACTCGGGAGCTGTCGCGATGTTCAAGAGATGAATTCGATTTTTGGGGACCTCATAGATCATGAAACCGACGACGCGGCCCTCGTGTTCGGCGACCATGCCGATACAGTTGCGTTGTCTCAGACAATGGAGAAAATCATCTTCCCTCCAGGGAAACTCGAAGCACGCCTGTTCGATGGCGACAACTTCCGGCAGATCGCGACGAACCATCCATCGAACATGGACCCTGATCTCCTTTTCGCTGCACATACTCGAAAGATCCTCCGTGAGGGCGATAAAAACTTGAGAAAAACGAAATGAGCCCGTCGTTTCCCGTTGACAAAGTATCCTAACAAAAATTTTGGAAACAACCAAGACGAAAAGAACGATTTTTTCGAATAATCCTTCGGAATGGATTGGAGTCGTTTTGTCGCATGGAACGATTGTAGCGACTCACAGAGAGACGAATCGACAAATTGGTTCACGAATTCTCGACACGGACTCAATCGATAATCTATCTTTCTCTGTTGAAAAACAACAAACCTTTGCGGGAGATTAACAATGAGCTTAAGCATTCTTCGACGGATGGTTGTCGTCCTGTCGCTTCTCGGTGGATTCCTTGTCATTTCGGCCGGGGCCCAGCATATTCCGGTACCGGAACAGGGCGCGTTCCTGAGACCGACTCCACCGGCTTACGGTCGGCTTGATCGTTACGCCGAAGTCCGGCCCGATTGGCAGGACGTGTGGGGCGGACAATGGAAATCCTGTTGCCAACAGAAACCTTTACTTAACGACGTCGACGGTTTGCCGATGGATCCGGGACCGGCGAAAAAATGTCCGCTCTGCGACGACTCGCCGAAAACGCCGTGTGGAGAATGCAAGCTGTGTAAAGCGGGCTTTCCCTGCGATCGGACGCTCTGTCGGCATTGCGTGCAGCCGCGCAGCATGTTTATGTGCAATTTCTGCGACCTTTCCGCCGGCGACGAGCCGTGTGGAACCTGTGACGCCTGCCGTGAACACCGCAGCGATCCTTGCGAACACGCCGACGACGGACACGGACCGCACGGCGAATTCAATCCGTACCACGAACCCGAATTCGGTGCCGTGTTACCGCGACCGATCGTCGACTTTTTCAACAACGGAGCTCGAAAGTTTCCGGTGTATTACAATCCGGCTCCCTATTATCGTCCGCATTGGAATCCGTCGCTGTTCGCCGGTTACGCCAGACCGTTTACGTTTCGGTGGTCCTGTCCGCTTTGTTATAAAGATCCTTGCGACTGCGCGAAGCCGCCGTTTGCAGGACAGGTTCCCTACGCTTTTTCGTGCAAGTTCTGCAATCGCAATCCTTGTGCCTGTGCCGCGGATATCTGCAACGTGACGAAACCGTTGAATCCGGCCGGAATCGGAAAATCGTTGGCCGACGAAAAGCAAGGCTCGTCGTTGGTTCAGGACACGCATCAAAACAAAGAGCAACGCGACCAAAAAGTCCTGAAAGACGTTCAGGACGACGACGCGACGCCTATGAAATTAAGGGATTCCGAAAAACCGGGAGGACCGACTCCGAGGCCGCGACCGCTTCTCGACGCTCCGGAAGAAAACAGTCCCCCGCAACGCCCCGGCGCCGTCGGCCGCGTCAGCTAGAATTCAACGAGCGGCAAAGAGCGACGAACGACAAAGAGCGACGAGCGACAAAGAGCCGGGACCTGTGGTCCCGGTTTTTTTCGCAACTCAAACGACGGTCACGCTCCAAAGGAAATCGTAGAGCGGTTTGAGCAACACGAATTGGTCGATCAGGAAGTCGACCAGTTTCTTCGAAAAGAGCGTCTTGTCCGGCTCCCGATACGCGAGAACGGCGATCGACTTGCTCTGGTACCACGGCTCGACGATTTTTCCAAGGTCGCAAGGCAATCGCCGTTTATAGGGAAGCGGATCGAGCTTGAGCGTCCGACTCTTTCGGATCGGCTCGATGACGTTCAGGAACTTTTGGGGATCGTCGTCGATTTTTTCTCGGAAACGCCGCATCGTCGCCGGGGTTGCCGAGTACATTCCCATGCCGAATTCGTACTGCTTTTCCTCGATCTGGAAGAAATACGTCGGCGTCGACGTCCAGCCGTCGAGATTCCGTTTGAAGGCGAACCAGGTTCGCGGCCGGTACGGCGACTTGTCGTTGGAGAACCGGGTGTCCCGATAGATCCGGGAAACCGTCCGGTTCGGATCAGTGACGACCTGCGGGTCAAGCTCTTGGATCATCGGGCCAAGGTCCGCGACGAGCCGCTTCATCGGCTCCGAGATGAACTTGACGTATTCGTCTTTATGCTCTGCGAACCATTCCCGATTGTTGTTGCGATCGAGATCATGGAAAAATTTCAACCCCTGCGGCGTAAATCCCGTAAAGGGCGTGTTCTCGAAAGATGATTTCATGGTGCGGATCTTCGGGAAGTTTTTCAAACAGCAGCCGGAATGGAGCCGGTATGTTATTGAAAAAGTGCAAGGACGGTCTCGTCCCATTGTTGGTATTCAGTATACCGAATACCATGAAATTTGAAATGCTGACAGGACAAAACAACCAAAATAATCAATAAAAAAATCGAATCGATAAATATTATTTATTTTTCTGTTAATAATATTGACTTCTTGAGAATGATCATTTAATCTATTGTAAGAACAAGAAAACGTCGGATTACAGCAAAATGCAAAACATCGTCAAAAAACTGCCCCAAACCTGTCCGTCCTGCGACGGCATGCTGAGCGTCAAGAGTCTCGGTTGCGACCGCTGCGGCACCGACGTGAACGGGCATTTCGCATTGCCGCTGCTCGCTTGTCTCACGGCGGAAGAGCAGCAGTTCGTCATCGAATTCGTTTGTTGCAGCGGCAGTCTCAAGGAAATGGCGCACATTCGTAAACTGAGCTATCCGAGCGTCCGCAACCTGCTTGACGAAGTCATCGCAAAAATTCGAACCATTCAGGAAAACGCCGCAAAGGAGCAATGAATTTCAAAATAAATGCCGTCATCCCCGCGCAGGCGGGGACCTAGACGAAAGTCGTGGTTACTTCGTTTGCATCCTTCATTGACGACAATTGACATCCCGTGAATAACGTGTGCAAGGAAATATTGAAGTTGATTCTCTAGGTCCCCGCCTGCGCGGGGATGACGAACAATACAAAAAACTAAAAGGAACTGCCATGTTACGCACCTTGTTTAATCCATTCACGAAAATCGCCGGGTTTCCGGCGTTGTTTCTCGGCTGGTTTGTCATGCTGTTGACCGCTGCCGTCGCCGCACCGTGCGGAGTGAATTTCGTCGGTTCGCTCAACATTCACGTCGGTCGACCGACGCCGTTTGGAATCATTTTCGCGTTGCTGATTGCGGGATGGTTGATCGCCTCCGTCTGTTTTCTCATTGCCGGGAAAATGGGGTCCTCGTCGAAAATCCGAGCCGTTGACATTTTCGGGACGCTTGCCTTGGCTCGGGCTCCGTTCCTGATCGCGGCTCCGCTCGGTTTGCTCCCCGGTTTGCAAAATCTCGATCCGCAAATGTTTCTTCATTGGGAGAAAATAACGCCGGAGATTCTCACTTCGTTGGCCGTTGCGACCGTCATGTTCCTGCTGATCGACATTTGGGTCGTTATTTTGAGTTACAATGCCTTTGCCGTTTCGGCCAATGTGAAAAGCAAGGGACTTTTCGCCGCCGTGCTCATCGTTTCGGAAATCATTGCCGTCGGCTCTTCCTCGGCGTTCCTTGCTCTCTCGGCCTTGGGGATGCCGGTTTCCGAGGCGGCGATCGCTTCGATCGACCGCTTGGAACCGCCGAATCCAAACGAGGCGCAGCGTGTCGCGCTCGCCAAGAGCGTGTTGAAACGGATCGTCCAAGGCGAATACGATTCGATTCCGAACGACTTTAACGATACCATGAAAAAGGCCCTTTCGCCGTGGGGAATCCGGAAGGCCTGGCTTGAGTGTCTTGCACTGGGCGGGAAATTCGAATCGGCGGAATCGCCGGTCACCACCGACACAGCCGGCCAATTTCGTCGGGTGCTCATTCCGATTCGTTTCGAGCGGAACGATGCGATGGTATTCCTCCTGGTGTTCGATTCCGCTGGAAAAATCACGGGAATGTTCATCAACAATTCTCCGCCCCCCAAGAATCCCCAAGCGGCGAACCAACCTGTCGAAGCCGTAAAGCTCGAAGCCCCGGCACCGGAAGACGCCGAACAGGTCGAAATCGCCAAACGGTTTGTCGAACGGATTTTATCCGACTCTCCGAACGATCCGTTACGGGAATTCCAGGCGACGGAAGGAATGAAGAAATACGTGACGTCGGATTCGTTCAAAGAGTGGGCGAAGCAGATCGTGAACGATTACGGCAAGCCCGGCGAGTACGAAAAGATCGACGTCGTTCGGCACGACGGCGCCCGCCGCAGCGTGTATCTGTTTTTCCATTGCGAACGGTATCCGATCAAAATGTGGGTGACGTTCGACGGCAAAACCATTGACGGGTTTCACTGGGACTCGTGGAAAGAGGACGCAGGAAAAAACGACGTTGGTTTCAACGGTCTGGTGTCGATGGTCGTTGGATCGGCCCTCATCGTGCCGGTACTGTTGATCCTTATCATCTACTTCGGTGAGAAATGGCGACACAAAGCCGATGGGCCGCTCGACGGTCTGGAGAATATCGGCAGCGAGTTCTATCGTGAAACGCAAAATCCACTCTGGGCGTATCTCCTGACTTTTGTCGCCGTCATGCCGCTCATCCCGGCACTGTGTCTCGTTTGGGTCGTGGGGGAAGGACCGGGGTTCTGGATCAGTCTTGCGATCTTCGCCTTTGCCGGAGGGCTTCTTCTTTTGTTGCCGATCTTTTGTTGCCGCTTCCGTTTCGAAGTCGACGACCGATATGTCCGCGTTCGGATGGGGCTTTTGGGCATCCCGGTTTTTTGGCTCCCGTTCGACTCCATCGCCTCCGTGGAAACGATGAAGTTCAATCCACTCATGGACTTCGGAGGATACGGTATTCGATACGGAAAAGGAATGACCGCTTATTATATGACCGGAAATCAGGGAGTGCTGCTAACGTCGCAGGCGGGCAAGAAATACCTGCTCGGTTCGGACACGCCGGACCGCCTCGCTACGGTGATCCGTTCACGGCTTCCCGAATCGAAATAGCAGCCGGAAGGAAGGCGTACTCGCCGTACTGACGGAGAAACAACGCGATCCGTCATGACGCTTCGCTTCCTTCCGGCTTTTGTTTTTGCGGCGGAAACCAACAGCGTATGGCATAAGCGAACAATGCCAGGCCGAAATAGAATCCGAGAACGAGGGCGAGCATCGGAAGTTCGGAAACAAGTCCCTCGAAGTAAGGATAAAAATATTCCCGCGGTTGATTCCAGAGAAGCGACAACCGCATACTTTGGACAGGAAAACGGATCAGCAGGACCGTTGCCGTCACGAAAACGCCCATGCTCACGCAAAGCCGCGAATATCCCTGGAGCCTTCGGCCAGGGCGTCCGGCGAATTGTGTAATGAAATAGATCGCGATGAGTTCCGGAATGAACAGCATGAACAGGATGCCGTCCAAACCGACCGTCACCGTCTTGCTTGCCGGAATCCAGGCTTGCGGAATCAGCCCCCCTAAAACGAAAGGAGAAGCGAGCAGAAACATCAGCACGATGTCGACGATCATTGCCGACCGCGTTCCCAAACCGCGCGTCGTCAACTCGTTGCGAAACGCCGTGAGCCAAGCCGTGTTTCTCGGCGGTGTTCGATGCAAATCCTCCTCGTTTCCGCTGATATGGATTCCACGGCTTATCAATCCGAGGAGCGAACAATGCGCGACAATCATTAACGACACGTAAAACACGACGTCGATGAGATCGAAAACGGCCGAAGGGACGGACGGCAAGCCGCTCACGATCACGCCCAACACCGGCCAAAGAAACGGCAGTCCGGCGGCGAACCAGAACAATCGGTTGATTTTTCTTTGCGACAAAAACGATTCCTCAAGCGGTCGGTCCGGCTGGGACGAAACATTCCAATCTTGTGCAAGAATAAGTCGCCAGCGATAACAAACCTGTCCCAGAAAGAAAACCGGCGAGGAAAAAATCAACAGACATACGCCTTTGTAGATCATTCGGTATTCCGGCATTTTTTGTAGCGTGTTTTCGATACCCGGCGTGATGAAAATAAGAAAGCCGAAAGCAAGCCAAGTGATGACGTACCAAATCAGGCAGGAACGAATCATGTAACGGCGGGTGCGGATCGTCGGCGCATTGCGGATGCAGTTCCAGACGCCGAACAACCCGCTTGCCAGAAAAATAAGCGGCAGAGCGAGCAGGCCGAACAAGCCGCAGATGATTCCCCCTATCGAGCCTGATCCGACGGTTGCGGAAAGGGACGCTCCCCCGGAACCGACGGACGATTCGGCCGCCAACGCCGGAGTCGCCGCCAGCAAACCAACGGCGGCTGCGGTAGCCGGAATCGACGAAATGACGGCCAATGTGAACGCGGCGTCGGGGCGGGTGATCGACAGGACGGATTCGACTTGTTTTTCGACTTCGGCCTTGAGCAGTTTGCGACCACGGGAGAGTCGTTGATTGACGGCGTCTTCGGTCAACTCCATCGACGCAGCGATGTCGGCGACCGATTTGCTGTATCGATAATAGAGCAACAGCGGCTCACGAAAAATCTCCGGCAACTCTTTGACGGTCGACCAGACCAGTTCGAGCGATTGTTCCTGTTGCCGACGCCGATCCGTTTCCGCTTGGGCTTGACGGTCGGTCAGCGTTTGGTCGTCGAGTTCGGCGGCTCCTTGCAGCGGATTACGTCGTTGCTTTTCGTACCAATGCAGGGCGGTTCGTTTCGCAATGCCGTAAATCCACGACGCCAGCTTTTCCGGTTCCCGCAACTCGGGGAGTTTTTTCCATGCGGTGAGGAAGGTTTCCTGAGCGAGGTCTTCGCTCTGGGCGAAATCGCCGGTAATGTTGAGCGTGACGGCACTGACCATGCCTTGGTATTGCGCGACGATCCGGGCAAACGCTTCCCGATCTCCCAATCGGCTCCGTTCGAGCCATTGCAACGTGTTTTCCATGTTCCGGCGGTGTTTCGAGTTCCGTTACCTACCCCTCACTGTAGGGCAGTGCCTCGAAAATGCAATAACCTGACAAAAAATCCGTTCGGGGCGTTTTTCGACGACGGTTACATTCCCGGAACTCATGGCTAATTAAAAACGGGCTGTCCGGATAAATATGTCGAATCGAAAACGTCATTCCCGGATTTTTTGTCAAACTTGGCGATTTTCAACCACATACTTTCAGGAAGAGGGTTTGTTCCATAAAATGAAACACTCCGAGGAGGTATGATGAGCGTTGATACCAACATTTACGCGGCCGGCATCGGCGGCGACCGGGAGGCGTTCGGCGAGATCGTTCGACAGAACCAGAACCTCGTTTCGGCGGTCACGTTCAGCATGACGGGGAACGTGCAACAGAGCGAAGATCTGGCACAGGAAGCATTTATCGTCGCTTGGCAGAATCTGCGAAGTCTGAAGGAACCGGCAAAACTTCCGGCCTGGCTTTGCGGCATTGCCCGAAACCTGACGAACAACTGGATCCGCCGAACGCAGGCCGAACGGCAAGGACGCACGGATTTGCCGTTGGAGGAAATTCCGGCCGCGTCGCCGTCAAATGAAACGGAACGAACCGAGCAGGCCGCTCTGCTTTGGGCCACTCTTCAGGAAATTCCGTTGCAGTACCGTGAGCCGCTCATCATGTATTATCGGCAAAACCAATCGGTACCGGAAATCGCGGCAGCCTTGGAAATTTCCGAGGATAATGTCCGACAACGGATCGCCCGTGGTCGGGCTTTTCTCAAAGAAGAGGTCGAACACCGTGTCGAACAAGCCCTCGAACAGCTTCGACCGAGTTCGAATTTCTCGGTCGCCGTCCTCGCCGCTCTTCCTGTCCTGTCGGTGTCAACGCTTGCCGAAACGACTTCGGCTGCCGTCGGAACCGGAGCCATCGGCAAAGGGAGCGTTGCAGGAATCGGTATCGGCGGATTCTTGATGTTCCTTTGGGTGATCGTTGTCGGTCTCTTCATTTCCGTCGTTGGGACGATAGACGGCTACAGGATGGGGCTGAACACGATTCGCAATTCGCCGGGCATGAGAAGTCGGCGGTTGACCTTGTTGAACTACCTTTGGCGAACAATTGTCATCTGTTTTTTCATTGTCGCCGTTCTTGTGCTTGCCAGTGTACCCGTTGCGAAAATCACCCCTTGGGGGCGTGGAGCCTGTTTTGCTCTCGTCATCGGGCTTTGCGCCTTGCATGCTTATGTCAACGCGAATATCTTTTACCGAATTTGGTGCCGAACCGTCAAAGAAGAGCTCGGACTGCTTCCTCCGTCGACGTACCCGATTGAAAAATCCTGGCTTTCCAATCGCTCGTTGCACTGCTTTTTCGCCGGAGCGCTCGTGATGATCGGCGTGATCATGTTTGGCTATTACTTCCTATTTGTCCAGTCCATTCTTCATTCCGCGAGCGATTTGGGCTGCCGTCCGCTTCCTTCCGGGTTACGAGTTTTTGTGCAGTGTTTTTCGCTTGCTTTGTTATTCTTTACCGTGGTTCCCTTTTCTCTGTTTTATCGAAAGGCACTGAAACTTGTTTCGGAGAAAGGTCTTGTCGACGATCCGCCGCTCGTTTCCGATTTTCTGAACACTTCGGAAAATTCGTCCAGTTTGCTCGACACCTTTTTGGGGTTGTCGAAAATACCGCAAGACGAAAAAGGATCGGCGACACGTCGCCGTTTGGAACTCGTGATCGCCGCGATGTTGTTCCTGATTCCCTCTTTCCTTTTGATAAAAATCGGTTTTATTCAATCAAATTCTTGGCCGGGGTATGTTTCGCTCCTTGTTCCGCCGGTCGTATTCCTTCTCTTGGCAAAATTCACATCGGGCAAGTCGGCTTTTCGTCCGATCGGCTGGACGCTTGCCTGCTTTTTCATGGCCGGGTTCAATGCCTGGCTTGCCTGGGGAGTGCTTTACGGAGCCAAAGGTACGGCATTGCCGATGTACTCGACAATGATGTCGTTCGCGGTTGCCCTGCAACTGTTCTATGGCGTCGTTGCTGTGTTCACCTGCTTGAGTCGTAGATTCGTCCGAAAACGAATTGAACAGCCGGGGCTCCGCGAAACAAACAACAGCCGGAATGGAGCCGGTACTCCGTCGCAATGACGGAATACTCGGGTCCGAACCATTCGTCGCTTCTCCGTCAGTACGGCGAGTACGCCTCCCTTCCGGCTTTTATTGGCAGTTTATCGTGTCACCAATTGAGTTCGCCGGCTTCTTCCCAGTGTTCGTAGAGCAGGGCGATCTTTTCCTGTTCCTCCTTGATTTCCTGGTAGATCGCTTTCATCCGTTCGCCGTCCCGGGCGATTTCCGGTCGGAGCAGGTCCTCGTTCAACGCCATGATTTGCGTTTCCCGGGCGAAAATCTCCTCCTCGATGTCCGCGGTCTTCCGGAACGGGAATTTGCGTTGCCGTTTCGCTTTCGGTCCCTTGCCGTCCAGCGGAATCGTTTCGCCCTTGCCCTGTTCCCGCTTCCAATGCTCCTCTTTGCGAAGCGGTTCTTTTTTCGGACCGCCGGATTTTCTCGCTTGCTTTTCGGCCTGCTTCTTTTCGGCTTCCTTTTTCTTGGCGTTCGCCTTCCAAGCGTCCTGTTCGGCCTTTTTATCGGAGGTCTGAGCCGGGGGAGCCGGAGTACCGGCTAAATGTTTTGCTTGCGGCGACGACGGCGTTTTTTGCTGCGTTTTTGTCGTCGTCGTCATCGTAGAGACCGGCGACTTGCCGCCCGCTTTGCGGTCGGACAGCGCGTCGGTCAAAAACGGGTCGGCCATCAAACCTTTCGAGACCATATGCCGGAACGTCGAATAATTTCCCTCCAGCGTCTTGAATCGGGCGTCGGGCTGAATGATGAGAAGATGATCGGCGACGCAGTCGACAAAATACCTGTCGTGACTGATGAACAGCACGGTTCCCTCAAACTCCCGAACCGCCTTTTCGAGAGCGGAGCGCGCCCAGAGATCGAGATGGTTCGTCGGTTCGTCGAGAATCAACACGTTGGCGTCTTCGGCGGCGAGCTTTGCCAGAGCGGCGCGGCAACGCTGTCCGCCGCTCAGGCTGCCGACGGTCTGCAATTGCTGGTCGCCGGACAAGCCGAACAAGCCGAGCAGCGCCCGACGAGCCGGTTCCTCGAAAATCTTTTTCGTCGTCGGTCGGATCGCGTCGACGACCATGATATCGTCGTCCAGAACGTGAAGCTGCTGGTCGAAATATCCGATTTTGAGTCCCTGTCCGTGAACCGTTTTTCCGGTGTCCGCTTCCAATTGGCCGAGCAAACAGCGCAAAAACGTCGTTTTGCCGCAACCGTTCGGACCGAGAATCGCCCAACGTTGGCCGCGCTCAATGTCGAAAGTCAGATCGCGGAACAGCGGTTTGCCGGGAACGTATCCTTTCGTCAGGTTTTCGCAGCGGAACACCATGTCTCCGGTTCGGCTCGGCTTCGGAAACGTCATGGGAGGCGACGTAATCCGACGAGGAATCTCGGCGGGTGTTTCCTGGATTTTTTCGAGTTTTTTGCGACGGTCTTCCGCTTGCGCGGCCTTCATGCCATAGTGATTCCGGCGGATGAATTCCTTCGCCTTCTCGACTTCCTCGACGTATTTTTCGTAGGTCCGGATTTGAACGCCAAGGCGTTCCTCCTTGAGCGTCGTGTATTTCGAAAAGTTGCCGGGATAGTCGTCGACCGTTCCGTAGCAAAGCTCGAAGGTCCGATTCGTGACGCGGTCCAGAAAATACCGATCGTGAGAAACGAGAATCACGGCAGCCGTCGTGTTCTTCAAAAATTCTTCCAACCATTCCGTCGCCAACAAGTCGAGATGGTTCGACGGCTCATCGAGGAGCATGATATCCGGCTCTTCGAGGAGAAGTCGGGCCAAACTGAGCCGGTTCAACTCGCCGCCGCTGAGGGCCGAAACCGGTTTGGAAAGTTCGTCGTCGAGAAAGCCGACACCGTGCAGAATCTTTTCGATCCGGTGGTCGAGATGGTAGGCGTCGTGCCGCATCAAGGATTCGTGAATCCTGTCGTATCGGGCCGCCAACCGATTATGTTCCGTTTCGTCGGTTGCTTCGGCCAGCCGCTGGGCGATTTCTTCCGCTTCGTGCTGCAACTTGATCAGCGGGGCGAGCGCGAGTTTCGCTTCTTCCAGAACGGTTCGACCTTCGACGACTTCGGGCCGCTGTTCGAGATAGCCGATCGTCGTGTCCGACGCCTTGTCGATGCTTCCTTTTTCGGATTCATCGCGGTTCGCCAGAATGTTGAGCAACGTCGTCTTTCCGCAGCCGTTGGGACCGACCAATCCGATTTTGTCGCCGGCCCGGACCTGGAACGTAACGTCCAACAGCACTGGGTCGGCGGAATAGTGTTTGCGAAGATGTTCGACCGTTAAAATAACTTCCATGAATTCAGAAAGGAGTTAGGAGATAGGAGTTAGAAGTTAGGAGATAGGAGTTAGGAGACAATATCAAGCCGGTGCTCCTAACTCCTATCTCCTAACTCCTTACTTCTTTCCTTCCAGCATTTCGACGCCCATCATGTTTTGGTCGACTTTGCGGCCGTCCGTCGGTTTGTGATAGGCCCAGACGAGTTTCTTTTCCGGCGTGATTTCGAACATTCCGACGCCGCGGCCCTCCTTGTCGTAGGCGGAATAGCAGCCGATCACGAGATTGCCGTTTTTCCGTTTCTGGAATCCCGTCATCATGCCGATATGCAATTCGGGAAGCTCAGACTTCTGGAATTCCCAGGCGATGTTGCCGTCCTTCGTGTATTCCGTGATGCGATCGATCGCGGAAATCAACGTGTTGCCGTTTTCCAGCCGCAAGGCGCAGAACGCGATATGCCCGACCTTCTGTTCCCAGACGATTTCGCCGCTGGGCGTGTATTCACGGACCAAACGGTCGCCGGAATGACAGACCAGATAATTGCCGTTGTCGAGCTTTCGAACGTACCGCATCCGATGATGCAGGTCGTCCGTAACGAATTTCGTTTGCAGCGTGAACGCCGTGGAGCCGTCCGGCGCGATTTCCATGACCTTGCCGCTGAAATTGTCACCGACCAGCGTGTTGCCGTTCGGCAGGCGGCTGCACGTAAAGGAACCTTCCTTCGTGCTCGACGGCGTGTAGATCACGGTCTGTTTTTTGTCCGGCGTGACCTCGACGACACGGCCGTCGGCGAAGAGAATGTTGCCGTTGGGCAGCATTTTGGCTTCGTGGATGTTTCCCGCCGGAGCTTCCCAACGCACGGAGAAGTCCGGAGCGAAAATCGCGACCCGGCCGGAACCCGTCGCCAGAATATCGTGTTCCGGCTGCGCCAGAAGCGGCGTGGCGGTGAAGATCGCCAAAAGGAAAACGCTGCGTAAAATATTCATCATAATTCCCACGAAAAACCTCGTCATCCCCGCGCAGGCGGGGACCTAGAGGGTAGATTTTAATTGGCTCTTGCACACGTTAATAACGGATGCAAACGGGCGACGACCTCTGTCGTCTAGGTCCCCGCCTTCGCGGGGATGACGAAAATATTACCCGTTGTTCTTCGCGAATTCGACCATGAAGTCACGGAGGGCGACGACGCCGTCACGCGGCATGGCGTTGTAGATCGAGGCCCGCAGACCGCCGACGCTGCGATGTCCGGCGAGCGTCGTCAGACCGACTTTCTTTGCCTCGTCCTGGAACTTCTTGTCGAGTTCCTCCGACGGCATCCGGAACGGAACGTTCATCAAGGAGCGGAATTCCTTCTCGGCATGTCCCTTGTAGAAACCGTTCGAGTTGTCGATAGCGTCGTACAGCAGGGCGGCTTTTTCCTTGTTCATTGCGAACATTTTGTCGAGTCCGCCGATATCGTTCATCAACCATTCCGTGACGAGCTTGACCATGTAGATCGCGAAGCACGGCGGCGTGTTGAGCATCGACTTTTGTTCGGCGAGCTTGGCGAAGCTGAGCAGCGACGGCAGATTGGCGTCGCTCCGGGCCAACAAGTCGTCGCGGATGATCACGACGGTCACGCCGGCGGGGCCGACGTTCTTTTGGGCGCAGGCGTAGTAGATGCCGAACTTCGAAATGTCGACCGGTTTCGAGAAAAAGTCGGACGAAGCGTCGCAAACCATCGGCACGTCGCCAAAATTCGGATATTGTTGGTACTGGACGCCTTCGATCGTTTCGTTGGAGCAAATATAGGCGTAAGCCGCGTTCGCATCGAGTTTCATCTCGCTGACGCTTGGCTTGCGTTTATACGAAAGATCCTTGCCGTCCCAAGCGACCTTGCAGTCGCCGACGAGTTTCGCTTCGGACAGGGCTTTCTTCGACCAGGAGCCGGTCACGACGTAGTCGGCCGACTTGCCGGTTCCCTTCAGGATGTTCATCGGAATCATCGCGAACTGGAGCAAGGCGCCGCCCTGGAGGAAAAGAACCTTGTAGTTCTCCGGAACGTTCAGGAGCTTGCGGATATTGGCTTCTGCGGCCTCAATGATCGGTTCGAACGCCTTCGACCGATGCGAAACTTCGAGAACCGACGCTCCGGCGCCGGGCAGGCAGAGGAATTCTTCCTGGGCCTTCTTGAGAACGGGCAGCGGCAGCACGGCGGGACCGGCGGAGAAATTGTAAACACGTTCGGACATGATGAACTCCTTTAAGGGCGAAAAAGGGACGAAGAAACGGAATAATTATAATTTTCGCCCCTGTATTGACAAGGGAGCGCCCCGGGTTGGATTCTTCTCTGCCAAAGCATAAATACTCGTCATCCCCGCGAAGGCGGGGACCTAGAGATTAGATTTCAATTTGCCTTTTCATCCGTCAATCACGGTACATAACACGCCAAAAGCGGATGAAAAGGAACAATGATATCTTTCGTCTAGGTCCCCGCCTTCGCGGGGATGACGGATTTTTTCCTTATTCGATCGCCCGGATCGTCGTTTTGAACAGCGACTTGTCCGCGTCGAGCTTCTGTTCGTTGCCGAACACGCAGATGTTGTTCTGCTTCATTCCTTCTCGGAACATCGGAGCGAATTTTCGCAGGTCTTCGACCGTTGTTGAAAGCACCTCGTCGCGTTCCCTCTGGACGTCTTCCTGCGTCAGACCGGAAAGCTGCCGGCCCGCGATCACGGAGCCCTTTTCGCTCGGCGTCATCGGCTTGTCGAGAGCCCCGATGGTCGCGATGATCGCCTTCGTGAGTTCCTCTTCGGAAAGCTCCAGCTTTTCGAGGTAATCGGCGACCCCTTCGTAAATATCGACGGTCCGCTTCAGATGCGGGTCGCGGTACGACCAGAGCGAGAAGACGCCGCTACGGTCCACGGCGAACCCGCCGCCGTACGCTCCCCCTTGTACCCGAACATTGTTCCACAAATATCCCGTACGCAAAATGTTCGTCAGGACGAGCATTTTTCCGCTGTACTCGAAACCGGCTTTGCGGTAGTCCGCCGACTTCACGACGTACTGCACCCGACTCGGAATCACGACCGCCTCGTTGAGCTGGTTGTCCACGAACAAAAGCGGAACGTCGATCCGGCCCAATTTGTTTGAGATTATCGACGTGAATTTTTCCAACGATTGATTCACGGCATCGACCTTATCGGCGGAGACCGTCACGGAAAACTCGTCGGCTCCTTTGAGGAATACGGCGTTGGCGGCTCCTTGCAGTTTTTCAAGGATCGCCTTACCGTCCGTATCGAATTTCTTTTCAAGATCGACGAGGAACCGATAATAATCGATTCCGCCGATCTTTTCTTTGTAAGCGTTGACCGGTGAGAAATACGACGCCGCACGGTTCTGGGCGTATCGGTGTCCCCCCGACATGAAACCTTGTTCCATGCCGACACGGAGTTCCTGAATGATTTCCTTGACTCGGGCAGCGTCCTCGAATTTCGTTCGGTTCATCATGTCCGTAACAAGTTCAAGACCCTTGTCGAGCTTCGGCAGCATGACTTTCGTTTTGACGATGAATTGCGTCAAAAAATGTGATTCGTCGCTTGTTCTCAGATTCGTAAACGTCGACAAACCCGTCGAGATTCCTCCGGTGTGAAGATCGACTTCGCTGCTGAAATCGCCGTAGGTGTGGTTTTCCGTGTCGAGACGCCCGAGCACATCGGAAAGGAGCGAAACGTACGGAACATCGGCTTCCGGTATTTGCTTGGCGTTAAAATACATCGAGAGATAGACGACGCCGTTCGTTTCAACCGTCGTGTTCACAAACATCGTTTGACCGGCCTCACATTTCGTGAACGGTATTACCTCGGCTTTGCGGTCGATGTCGGAGATTTCGAGGGTCGGAATTTTCGCGACGTCTTCCGGCTTGTCGGGAGCCGCCTGGCGTTCTTTCAAAATATCCTGCTCCTTCTTGATCTTGTCGAGCTGCTCCG
Source organism: Thermoguttaceae bacterium (assembly GCA_031548665.1). Taxonomy (GTDB): domain Bacteria; phylum Planctomycetota; class Planctomycetia; order Pirellulales; family Thermoguttaceae; genus WRKP01. Next base: position 7,115 of record JAVBQW010000014.1, on the reverse strand, counting down.
GAGTGAGCGACGCTTTGATCTCGGCGAGCTTCTTTTTCAGGGCTTCGGACTGTTCCTTTTCGAGTCCTTGTTTCGGCTTGAGCATCACGAAACCGTGCGACGTGTTGTCGAGCAGATATTTTTGGATCAATTTTTCGAAGAATCCGTTCGGAACTTCCTCCCTAATTTTTTTCAAGATCGGCTCGAACCGTAGATGGGACAGCGGATCGCCGCCGTAGCTCCACGTTTCGAGAATCTGCATATCGAGCACCAAACCTTTCGGATAGCCGGAGACCTGGAATTCCCGCAACGTGAATTCCGTGCGGTTGATCGCCCCTTCGATCAGCTTTTTATCGATTCCGTTCGCAACAAGATTTTTGAGCGTTTTGTCGAGAATTTTTTGGAACTCTTCCTTTTTGTCCGGATTCGTGTTGTTCACGACGATCGAGAAGCACGGTTGCAGAATCGAACTGTCGAAATGACACGAAATGTCCATGCCGATTCCGGCGTCGAGCAGCGCCCGTTTCAGCGGAGCCGCTTCGCTGCCGACCAGCAAATACGTCAGCAAATCCATGCCGTAATGCAGCACCGGATCGTCTTCCTTCGGCAACAGGTAATTCGCGCTCAAAAACGTTTTGTCGGTGGTCGCGTCCCCTTCGTCGACGGAGTATTCCTTGGTAAGATCCTTCGGCTTGTCGAAGGCGGGCTGCGGCTCGGTCTTGGCGTCGACCGTGATTTTGTCGAATTTGTTCAGATATTCCGTGTCGAGGAATTCGAGATGCTTTTCGATGTTTCCGTCGCCGTACAGAAAGATCATCGAGTTCGACGGATGATAGAATTTCTCATGGAACGCCTTGAATTTCGCCTGCGTGAGTTCCGGAATATTGTCCGGATTTCCACCGGAGTCGTTGGCGTACGTCGAGTTCGGATACATTTCCTTTTGGATCGTCCGGTACAGCACGCTTTGCGGCGAGGAGTAAACCCCCTTCATCTCGTTGTAGACGATTCCATTGTACTCAAGCTCGCCGGTTTCCTTGTCGACTTCGTAATGCCAGCCTTCCTGCATCAAAATCTCGGGAATTTTGACGACGTTCGGAAAGAATACGGCGTCGAGGTAGACGTTCATCAGATTCGTAAAATCCTTGTCGTTGCGGCTGGCGACGGGGTACATCGTCCGGTCGTCCGACGTGAAGGCGTTCAAAAAGGTTTGCAGCGAACCCTTCAGGAGATCGACGAACGGTTCCTTCGACGGATACTTCGCCGAGCCGCAGAGCACGGAGTGTTCCATGACGTGGGCGATGCCGGAACTGTCGGTCGGCGGCGTGCGGAACGCAATGCAGAAGACTTTATTGTCGTCGTCGCAGGAAAGATAGAGGAGCGGAGCGCCGGATTTTTCGTGTTCGAACATTCGGGCGGTCGCTTTGAGTTCGTCGACCTGTTGCGTCCAGAGGAGTTTCCAATTCTTGGGAGTCTGCGTCATGCCGGCTGCTTTCGGGGGTTGGGCGTTTGCCGTGTTTGTCAGGAGGATACAAGAAAGAAAAAGCACCGAGAAGTATTTTAACATTGTTGTCTGGGGTTAATGGAAAAACGTCGACCGAATGCGAAATTATAGTCCAGATGCCGGAATCATGCAATCGTTTCAATCGGTCTTTGTCCGGTGAGCACAGAGCCCAACACGTCAGCGAGGGACGGGGCAGGTTCCCTCGCTGACGCTTCGGGCTCTGTGTTTTACCGATCATCAATTGAACCGTTCTCGCAACAATCGGATGAATTCCTCCGCCATGGCGTCGGCATTGAAACGTTTTCTTACGGCGTCGAGACCGGCTTGAGCCGCTGCCTGACGATTGGGTTCGTCGAGCAGCAGGGATTCAACGGCGTTCGCCAACGATTCCGGATTTTCCGGTTCGTAAAGAAGACCGCCGCCGTGTTCAAGAAACTCCGGAAACGAGGCGTTGTTCGGAACGACGACCGGAATTCCGGCCGCCCAGGATTCGAGAACCGTCAGCGCAGACGCCGTGTTGCCCCGCGCCGGAATCGCGCAAACGCTCATCGACTTCAACAACGCGATCTTTTCCTCACGAGTCGGATTCGGATGAAAAGAAACGTCTGCGGAAAGTCCGGCGACGGTAAGTTTCGCTTGCAGCTCCTCAAGCAGCGGCTCGTTCCAGCGAGTCCAGCCGCCGGCGATCTTGAGTTTCAAATTAGGCAACGTTCCCCGTTTTCGGAGCAAGATGAACGCGTCGACCAACAAATCGATTCCCTTGTCGCGACTCATCCGGGCGAAGAAGCCGAGTACCTTTTCGGCAGTGGGGGGCGACATCGCGGCATTGAATCCGTCGAAATTCAGGCCGTTGTACAGGATGCGGATCCGACCCGGCGGTAATTCAAGCCTTGCCGTCATGTAATCGGCGTAGAAACGGCTCGGAGCGACGAGAAGATCGACCTCGGCAACGTTTTGGCGGACCAACGTCCAACATTCGGTTCGGAACGGTTCCTTGATCGCGTCAAGGAATCCGTCTTCGCCGCTCAGGATGCAGACCGTTTTCGCTCCGGTTTCCGCTTTGACTTTCCGATGCATTCCGAGAATCAGGGCGTCGGAGAAACAAACGACTTCCGGTTTCTGCTCCGCTTTGAGCCAACGGCAGAGTTCGTCGAGTTCCCGAATCTGGCGACCGTGTTCGCCGGAAAGCATGGAAACGGTCAGGGCGCCAACTTCTGCCGGTTGCGTCTTGGCGGCGCGGTCGCCGATCATTTCGAGAACTTTTCGGGACGCCAACCATCGATGCACGAATCGGGGCAGGAACCGCGTCCATGGCAAAATCTGTTCGAGATACACACTGATTCCGCCGTAGAAAATCGGTCGATCCTCGCTTTCGTCGCGTTCGTCGAGCTGCAGCGGCAGGTAGAGCGGCAACAGGCAGGCGTCGTGTCCGGCGCGTCGTAAAGCACCGACCAAGGCGTTGTCCCGAAAACAATTGCCGCAGTACATTTCGCCGGCGCCGGGCGTCAGATGAACGAGGTTCATGAGGGGACCGCTTCCTGACGGGCGCGGCTCTGATTGGGTCAACCGGCCTGGAGAATTCGTTCGATTTTTCGAATCGCTTCGTCGAGCGGCAGGTCGAAAGTTTCGCCGTGTACCGGATGCTTGTCATCAATCCAACCGTCAACCTTTTTTTGTGCGTTGACCACGGTGCTGTGCGAGCGGTCGCCGAAGAATTTGCCGATCTCGGAGAGAGCAGACCGGGTATGTTTTCGGGCGAGCCACATCGCCAGCATCCGGGCCGCAGCGACCTGTTTGGTTCGGCTTTTCGACTGGAGCGACTCTTCCGGCAGGCCGAAGGTTTCGCAAACCGCTTTGTCGATGTCCTGCAACCGCACGGAACGTTGATTGTTGCGAATCAGGTCGTCAAGCGTTTCCTCGGCGACCGCCAACGTGATGGGTTCCCCGTTGGAAAGATGGGCCGCGTGAAGCCGATTCAACGCTCCGGAAAGCTGCCGGGCGTGAGCGTTCAACCGCGACGCGACGAAACGGCAAACGTCCAGTCCGATCGGCAAACGGCGTTGCTGGACCATGTTGCGGAAAATATGGAACATCGTCTCGCGTTCCGGCTGCTCAATGCCGCAAACCATTCCGGCTTCCAAGCGGCAGATGATCTCATTTCGGAAAGCCGGAAGTTCCCGGATGGGCCGATCGCCGCTAAACACCAGTTGGACGCCCTGCGTTTTCAGGGTGTCGATCGTATAGAGGAATTCCGTCTGCGTGGCGTTCTTCCCGGAAAGATATTGAATGTCGTCGATCAACAGGACGGAAATTCCTTTGAACTTGTTCCGGAATCCTTCGGCCGTCGATTTCTGTTGGATGCTCGCCTGGAACGACGAAATGAACTGCTCCGCCGTGAAATACAGCGGCGGTTTGCGATTCGGCTGACGGCGAACGTCGGCCCAGATTCCTTCGAGAAGATGCGTCTTGCCGACGCTGGTCGGTCCGAAAATATAGATCGGATTGATCTCACCGGAATGATGGACCGCAAGATCGGCGGCTTTGCGTGCCAAACGATTGGAAAGTCCTTCGACAAACATTTGGAGCGACGCGAATTGTCGTCCGCCGACAGCCTGCGGCTTGTTTATCGGAAACGTCTTCAATGGACTGCCTGGACGCGGAAGAATCAGATTCGGCGGCGAAAACGCGACGGTCGGCGGCGAATCCAACTCCGAGGGATTTGAAACGAGCAAATTGCCTCGTATCGGACCGCCGGCACCGACCAAAGCGAGAGCTTCGGTTCTTTTGACGCGATGCGGAGTCGCAACGACCGCCGGCGACGAACCAACGACTGTCGACAACTCGGCGACCTTTTCATCTTTATAGATCACAAAGTCGATAGGAGATGTTTTTCCAAGGGTTGCAATGCAGGCTTGTTCGATTTCCTTCAGGAGATTGGCTCGGATCCAGTCGATGGCGAAGCGATGTTTGACGCCGACGATCAGTTTTGTTTCTTCGAGGCTCAACCGCGAATTTTTAAACCACAGTTCGAAGCGTTGAGCCCCGAGCTGTGCGGCCAACGCTTCAAACAACCGTTTTTCGATCTCTTCGTTCCGAACTTCCACGGGCTCCTCGACGTACTCCATTACCAGAGTGTTAGGGGACAACATACGTTAGAGAATAACGATAGTTTGATGTGCCCGATGGGCGTTTCCAAGCGACGAACCAGATTGTATTCATCCGCGTCACCTTGTCAAACTCGGAACGGGCCAAGACGGTTTTTTTCGAAAGATTCTTTGCCCTAACGCCTGTATTCGACGACAATTCAGAACGTTCGATCTTTTTGGAAGATTTTTATTTTTTCCCTCAAGTTCCCCGACCGTCGGGGGAAAACCTGTTTTCCGGACCGGGCGGAAAGAAGCGTAATCCCTTACGGAAACTCAGGTTGGAAAGAATTCGCGAATATCCCCGATCTTCAAAAGACTCTATCCGTCCGGCAAGCATTGAAGATCACGGTCGGGCAATCCGAACGGCCTTGCCGACATCGAAGGTTTTCGTCGTGGTTCCGGAGCCGACCTCGATTTCCAGATCAGTACTCGTGATGCCGCCAAATTTCAAATCGACCAAATCGTAGGTTTTTCGTCGTGCGTCGGCTTCTCTTTGTTCCTTTGTCATTTCGCCTTCGGTCGTGATCGGAGCGTCCGTTTCGGTTTTTTCGACCGTAACTTTGAACTTTCCCGCAACGACGCCGGAATACTGCCCCAGCGTAACCGGCGTTACATTGCCGGCAGCATCCGTGATGCCTCCGGCCGCCCAACGTTTCTGATCCGGAGACTGTGGAATCAAAGAGATCGATGCTCCAACCAATGGAGCGCCGTCTTGGGTAAAAGCCAGCGTCATCGGATGAAGTTTCGGCATATTGTCGGGGCGGTGACCGCCGCAGCCGGACAGGGCGAATCCGAAGAGACACAGGGCAATTAACAATAAGGTCGTCCGGATCATGGCAGTCGGCTTTCGTAAAAATCGGTTGAAGCGTTCCGTTGCGAACAATGGCGTCAGTACAAAAAATAACATCATAATTGAATTGACATTCCAACGTAAGGAAATTATACTGGATATGGTGTTGTATTGTCCAGCGATTCCCTTATTTTTTTGGAGTTTTCGATGAAACCGTCTTCTTCTTCTTTGCGCAAGGAATGGCGCGATTCCGGTTTTACACTCGTTGAACTTTTAGTCGTCATCGCCATTATCGGTGTTTTGATTGCCCTGCTTCTTCCCGCCATTCAGTCGGCCCGAGAAGCGGCACGTCGTTCGCAATGCCTGAATAGCTTGAAGCAGCTTGGAATTGCCACGCACAACCATCACGACGCGCACAAATTTTTCCCCAACAGTATTGTCCAGGTTTCAATGGGGATCAAAAGATACCAAGTTTATTTGTCGTCTTGGCCTGATGCATATGCTTCGGCGAACGCGTGGAGGCGATCACTTTACGGTCCGTTGGTTCCCTTGATGCCGTTTCTGGAATTTCAGAGTCCTTATGCGGAGATCATCGCCCAAGTCCGTAAAGACGATGCCAACTGTTATTCGTATTCCGATGTTCCAGCGGCGGCGAACACCAATCCCTTCTGCATTCAAATTCCGACGCTTCTTTGCCCGTCCGATCAGAATCAAAAAAGGGAAAAAGATACGAGTTGGGGACGGACCAGCTACGCCGGAAATTACGGGGATTTTTATCGCTATGGCAACGACGACGCTCCCAGCAAGCGGGCCGTTTTTCAACCAGGCCCCAACGTTACGACGGATTTTGCCACGATTTCCGATGGTTCGAGCAATACGCTCCTGTTCTGCGAACGTCGAATCTCGACGCCGAATTTTTCAGCGGCACCGAGTGGTTCAGCCTTATCGGATATCGCGAGCCTCGGTTTGGCAACAAATGGAACCACGACTCCAAAAAACTGCTTAAACTTGCGTAAAGGCGATCAAATCAACGGGGCGATTTGCTACGCGTCCGCAGCTCAGGATCACCGAATGATCGGCATTGCGTTCGGCGGAGGACGTATGAATCACGCCGGCTTTTGTACAGTTCTTCCTCCAAACAGTTTAAGTTGCGCCGACACCGTATCGCAACCAGATACGCGGGCAATGATTTCGGCAAACAGTTATCATGCCGGCGGCGTCAACGCCGTCATGGTCGACGGTTCCGGGCGTTTCGTTTCCGAAGGTATCGACTGCGGCGACAATCTTTACTTGAACTCCTCCGATCTGTTGACGTTGTACGGAGCGAATCCACAGGATGACTATTCCGGTCCGTCGCCGTGGGGCATCTGGGGAGCCATGGGATCGATCAACGGAAACGAAGCCGTGCCGTTGCCTCAGTAAAAGACGGAAACTGTTCCTCCTCGAACATCGAGCGTGTTGCGAAAAGTTGGCATTTATCGATTTCGCCCCGAAGCATTGTATCACAGCCCAGGGCAGAGCCGAAGGCGTCGCCCTGGGTTGGCGAGCGTCCCCGAATTGTTCGCCCTGAAGCAATTGTGTTTTTCGTCAAGAGAAAAAGTGGAATTTACGAAGATTTTTCGAGAAGTTTGTTTTGCCAGTGAACATTGTTTTTGACCAACGAATGGGCGATGAGCAGGATTTTGTGGGCGACCGCAAT
>JAVBQW010000039.1:0-5691 GCA_031548665.1 Thermoguttaceae bacterium | reverse complement strand
TTGTGAATGCAACCTTGATTCTGCCGCAAGACTGGAGGCTGGAGACCGGAGGGAACGGTTGGAAACCGGGAACTCCAGTCTCCGGCCTACAGTCTCCAGCCTTGTTCAGTGTTCGATGCTTTGCAACTTGCACAGTACAAGTATTGTGGAGATATTAAATACCCTTCCCCTCCCCCCGGAGTACCGGGGAGAGGGGACGGTAATCTCAAGACTTTTCGCGGTATTTTGCTCCCTATTCCACCCCCAATCGGAAAACGCTCCTCCAGCCTCCAGTCTCCAGCCTCGTTCAATGTTCGATGTTTCGCAAGTTGCGCAGTACAATTAATAATACAATACAATGAAACGAAATCGAAGAAACAAGTTTTTGCCGATCGTTTTTTTGTTGACCACGGGAATCGTCCACGCGGATTGGCCGCTCTACCGGGGCGACGTGAAGGCGACCGGCGTCGCGACGACGATGCTGCCGGAAAAACTTGACGTCCTTTGGGAATACCGCCTCGAAAAAGGTTGGTTCCAGGCGACGGCGATCATCGTCGGCGAAACGGTGTACGTCGGTTCCAGCGACGACGGCCTTCTCGCGATCAACTTGAAGGACGGCAAACTGCGTTGGAAGTTTCCGGTTGAACTCGGCGTGTTGGCTCCGGCGGCGTATGGAAAGGGACGGGACGGAACCGAAACCGTCTTTTTCGGCGACGGCGACGGCATCCTGTATGCGGTCGACGCCGAAAAAGGAACCGAACGCTGGACGTTCAAGACCGGCGCCGTGATCGACAACGCTCCGAACGTCGTCGGCGACCGCGTGCTGATCGGATCGGAGGACGGCAAACTGTATTGTCTGGACGCCGCCGACGGAAAGTCGGTTTGGACCTTCGAGAATAAGGACCAGATTCGTTGTTTTCCGACCGTTGTCGAAAACAGGATTTTCGTCGCCGGTTGCGACGGCAACCTTCACGTTCTCGATTTCAACAAGGGAACGCCGCTGCTCGCCGTCGATCTCGGAGCGCCGACCGGTTCGACGCCGGCGGTTCTCGGCGATCGGGTGATTTTCGGAACGGAAGGCAACGAAGTTCTCGCCGTCGACTGGAAAAAAGGAGCGATCGATTGGCGGTTCCCGTCCAAGCAGACGTTTCGCGGTCCCGTCGCCTGCCGAGACCGTTGGGCGGTTTTCGGCGGATTCGGCCGCTCCGTGTACGGCGTGGACGCTGCTACCGGCAAGGAACGTTGGACCTATCGGACCAAGGGCCGAATCGAGGGCGGTCCGGTGATCGTCGGCGACAAGGTTTACGTCGCCTCAACGGATTCGTCCCTGTACGTGTTTGAGTTGGAAACCGGAAAATTGCTCGACTCTCACGAAACGTCCGGCAAGATCACGGCGTCGCCGGCAGTTTCCGACGGCCGCCTCGTGATCGGCAACGAGGACGGCGTCCTCTACGGATTCGGAAAAAAATGAATCGTTGAATCTTCGGCAAACTCCAGCATCCCTTGAAAAACGATTCCGTGAAGCAGGAATCGCCGTTCGTCGAGCCGTTCGAAGGTTCCGGTATCGATCCGTCGAACAAAACCGCGTCCTCCGGAAACTTCGCCCTCGTAATCCAGATACCGTTTTCGATGATCCGGTAATCGATCGACCGAACACTGAAATTCGCGAATCGGCAACGGCTGCGGCGGCAGGGACCAGGTTGCCAACGTGTATTCCGATTCCGTCGCCGAATCGATTTCGAGCATTAAATCCCAATGGACGTCGGGATGATCGTGTTCCAGAACAACGAATCGCGACATGACTTTACCGTACGCGTTCAACATCTCGCTTGCGTTTTAGCCGCGAAGCGCGTCTTGGGGATGATGTTTTTTATTTCGCGATAACGACAACGGACCGTTCGGAGAGAATATCGAACAATTCGACGGCATCCCTCTCGGAAAACCGAATCGCGGAACGCAAGGAGTCGCCGGGCTGCGGCCGGTCGACGCCGCGTAACGTGATGCCGTTGCTCAACGTCAGGGACCGACCCTGCGGCGTGTCGCCCTTGAACGTTACGGTGAAGTCGCCGCGAACATTCTGAATCTCTTCGCCGAGATCGACCGGAAAACGACCGGCGTACAGACCACCGAGAATCAATGTACATTCCCGTCGCTCCGCCGAAACTCGGGCGTCGAACTGTCCGAGAACGACTTTCAACTCGGTACCCGGTTCCAAGGGACGTTTGTTGGTCAACCCGTTGATCTTCATCAACAGCGACGGCGTAAGATTGAACGTCGCGGCAATCGAATCGATCGAGTTGCCGGAGGAAACGGTCAGCACTTCGCCGGACCGTAACGTATAGGCCGTTTCGCCGACTCGAACGATATACGGAGCTTCCAGAATACTGTTCTGCTTCGAAAAGATCACGTCGACGGCCAGATGGTCGAGAATCGGCGTCAAATAGGCCCGTTCGAACACGTTCAGCTCGGGATGGTCGTAAAGCCGACTCAATTGAATGTAGGCGGTTCGAATCTTATTCGGATCGTTCGTCTGAATCAGTTCGCATTGCGCTTTGACAAATCGGGCAACCGGCTCACGGATCTCCGATTTGAGCTGCGCCGGCGGCGTAGGAAGCGAAATGAGCGGCGTGGTTTCGACGACCGGTTCCGCTGAGATCGGATCCTCCACGAGAAACGGCACCGCTTCGGCAGCGGCAACGGTTGACGCGAGCTTCGGTTCGACGAAACTCGGAGTCGGGGCCGGATTCGGGACAGGATTGGGAGCCGGATGCGGCAAGGCAACCGGCGCAAGGGGCGCCGAAGCCGTCTTTTCGGTCAACACCATTCTTTCGGTCAACGGCGATTGCGACGTTTCAACGGGAGTCGAAGGCTCGTTTTTCGGAGCTGTTGGTGAAGCGATTTTCGGAGTGGGAGTGATCGGCGAAAAAGAAACGACCGGAGCTTCATCCGGCGACGGCGCCGTGCTGATCCTTCGGATTGACGCCTGACGATATTCTTCGGGAATCGACTTCATCGCCGGAACAGGCTGCGGAATCGGTTCCGACCGCAACGGAATCGGCGACGCGGCAACGACTTGAGTCGGTAGTTCTTCTTCGACTTTCGGCAGCGGCTTGATTCTCGGCGGCACGAAGGCGACGACTTCTTTTTTTTCGACCGTTTGCGTCGTTACGGCAACTGCCGATTTCGCCGGCGTTCCCCAAGGATCTTCCGATATCGGAGCGGCAACGGCGTCCGCCGGGCCGTCCCACGGCGAATTCACAAAGGTCGACGGAATGGGCGGAAGCGAAACCGGTTTAGCCGCTTCGTCCTGCGAAACGCTGGGAGCCGGAACAGATGCCGGAAACGAAACCGGTTTAGCCGCTTCGCCCTGCGAAACATTCGAAGCCGGAACAGACGCCGGAAGCGAAACCGGTTTAGCCGCTTCGCCCTGCGAAACATTCGGAGTCGAAACAGACGCCGGAACCGGAACCGGTTTAGCCGCTTCGCTCTGCGAAACGCTGGGAGCCGGAACAGACGCCGGAACCGAAGCCGGTTTAGCCGTTTCGCCCTGCGAAGCGTTCGGAGCCGGAACAGACGCCGGCACCGAAGCCGGTTTAGCCGCTTCGCCCTGCGAAACGCTGGGAGCCGGAACAGACGCCGGCGAGGCAAACGGATGCTGGTTCCCGTAAAGCGGCGCCGGCTGAGCGAACGCTGCGCTCGGTGGAGCCGGAAGCGGCGACGTCATAACAAACGGTGGAGCTTCGGAAGCGGCAGTTGAAGCAGCAAACGGTGGAGCTTCGGAAGCGGCAGTTGAAGCAGCAAACGGCGGAGCTTCGGAAGCGGCAGTTGAAGCGGCAAACGGCGGAGCTTCATCAAATGGCGGAGCCGAAGAAGCCTGTTTCATTCCGCTCATCGCTGTCGGAACGACCGTTTTCGCGTTGCCGGAAGGTTTTGCTCCAACGGGTGGGGCTCCGCTAACGGTGTTAAAGAAGGCGGACCGTCCGCCGGTCGTATCATTGGAAAGGATCTCGATTCCGTGATCTTTTTGCAGAGAAACCCGGTCTTCTTCGGAAACCTTCAATTCTGCCGGACGTTTTAGGAGAACGAAGGCTCCGTAAACTGCCAAGCACAGAATGATGAAGACGGTCGTTCCTTTGACCAATCCTTTGAGATAGTTCACGTCCTTGCCTCGCTTTCTGGAATCGTCCTCTTCCAGTAAAATCACCGATTTAGTGCTCATTCCGTATCGGGAGACGGAAAAGAGAGCGACACATCATACACTAAGAATCGGATTTCCATCCAGAGCAATTTCGCCAAAAAACGCGATTTCGACAAGAATAGTGCAAAGAGAAGAGAGAAGAGGGAAAAGACCGTCATCCCCGCGAAGGCGGGGACCCAGAGAACAGATATTAATGGGCTTTTGCACACATTATTGACGGATGCAAACGATCAATCACGTTTTCCGTCAAGGTCCCCGCCTTCGCGGGGATGACGAACACATTTTGTTAACGTTGTACTATCCGAGCGTCTTTTCGGTGACGAGTTCGTGGATCATGGTCGAGATACCATCCTTTGTCGGAGCGATTTCGGTAAATCCTTCCTTTTTCAGGACGATCGACTGGATGCGGAAGACTTTCGTCGGCGATCCGGCAACGCCGCAGCGTTGTAGATCGGCTCCGATGTCGTCGAGATTCCACTGTTCGAGCAGGCGGCCCGTCGCTTTCAGGGCGTCGAGTTGTTCCGGAGCAACTTCGGCGGGAATCCGATCGTTTTTGTGCTTCATCATTTTCTTCGCGGCCCACGGACGTGGTTCGTTTGCCGTTTCGATCACCGTAAGCAGGGCGGGCAACTTGACTTTGACGACTTCCCAGCCGTTGCCGATATTCCGCTTGATCGTCGCCTTACCGGCCTGAATTTCGGTAATTTCCTCCATGTAGGTGATCTGGGGGATACCGAGTTTCTCCGCGCATTGCGGACCCGTTTGAGCGGTGTCGCCGTCGATCGCCTGACGTCCGGCGAAGACGAAATCGTAGTTGCCGACCGTTTTGACCGCTTGAGAAAGAATATAGCTCGTCGCCAAGGTATCGCTGGCCGCCGCTCGACGGTCCGTGACGAGAATCGCTCGATCCGCTCCCCGATACAGGCAGTCACGGAGTACGTCAGCCGCTTTCGGCGGGCCCATCGAGATCACGGTCACGGTTCCGCCGTAACGCTGTTTCAGTTCGAGGGCCGCTTCCAAGGCGTGCAGGTCTTCCGGATTGAAAATCGCCGGCAGCGCTCCTCGATTGACGGTTCCGTCTTCTTTCATCGCGTCCGTCGTGATGTTCGCCGTGTCCGGAACCTGTTTGACCAAAACGATCGAATGGTACATGGCATACGCCTCCTGATTTCAACTGCTGTTTTCCCGATGAAAACGTCGGCCTATTTTACCGGAAAACGATCCCCGGACAAGACCGTGCGTGAGGATTGCATGAGGGCGGAGGATGAAGGCGCGAGATTGGAGGGAACGGTTGGAAACCGGGAACTCCAGCCTCCGGTCTACAGCCTCCAGTCTCGTTCAATATTCGATGTTTTGCATCTCACGCAGTACAATTAGGCTTTCGCCAGAAAGTTTCGTGCCGAAAACGAAGAGGTGAGAGGGTGAAAGAGTGAAAGGGTGGGAGAGACGCAACCGCTTGATAGAACGCATCTTGCATTTCCCCTTTCACTCTCTCACCCTTTCACCCTCTCACT
>JAVBQW010000005.1:0-29366 GCA_031548665.1 Thermoguttaceae bacterium | reverse complement strand
TACGGAAAATTGGACAATTGCCAGGTCGCGATCTTTCTCACCTACGTCGGCGCGGGAGAATTCATGCTGATCGACCGGCAATTGTACCTGCCGGAAAGTTGGATCAATGACCCGATCCGTTGTCTCAACGCGGGCGTCCCGGAAGAACGAATCGTGATGCCCCGCTGTTGAAAAGGGCCCGTCACGCGCAAGCGACGGAAATGATTCTCGGACGATGAAGAAAGTTTCCGTACAATTGGATCGGCGATGATGACGAAATGGGGTGCGAGCCGCACGGGCGGATGCCTTCGGCCACGAATAAGCCGCTCCACGTTGCTGCGATCGCCCACAGCAGCGCCCGACGGAAGCGGGTTATTGTAACGGAACGGAAGCTCCGAACGCCTGGATGACAGATCGTCGCAGGGGTTTGCGTGAATTGAACGAACCGTACATGCTTGCCGTGCCGTCGAATATTCTACGGTATTTCCAGGAATACAGTGCGATCTCGACGCACCGGCGGTGATTGGCGAGAAGTGCGACGAGGAACACGAACGACCTTTTATTAACGTGCGATATTGAGCGAAGTCTCTGCCGAAGAGACGATGGACGAAGGTGAAAGTGCGGGAAGGACACAAGGGCTCCTCGACGGTGAAGCTGGTCAAGTGCCGTGTCCGCGCAAAGATCAAGAACGCGGTGTTTTTCATATAGGGCGGAGACGAAGAGACATTGATCGTGAGTCAATGGCGTGAAGAAACGGGCGATATTCGATTCGATTATTACTTGTCGTGGGGCAACGCGGATTCGGACCTTGCCGCGTACGCTCGGGTGATCAAGGACGCCTATCGGATCAAGGAGTGTATCGCATGAAAACGACCTTCGGAATGCCAAAAAGTGTTCCGAAGGAATAATTCGCACGAAATCATTGTGCGACAACGCCCCGATAATGTCCGGTTCTTCATCGCGCAAGGTGCCGATGTCAACGCCAAGGATGAGCGAGGGGACACCCCTTTACACGAAGCGGTATTGCATACGACAGATACCGAAGTGTTGAAATTCCTGGTTGCATCCGGTGCGGATGTCAACGTGAAAAACAAACGCGGGACAACCCCGTTGCACCGGGCAGTCAGACCGCATTGCCCATGTGAAGACACGGATTGGTGTTCGATCAAATTGGGGGATGACGGCAACGTCGATGATGAGTACCTTGATTCGCTATTCTTCACTTCAGCCACTTCATTTTACCAATATCGCGGCGCAAATTCCGCCCGATACCTCCGGTGCCGAGAGTACAAAAAACATGTCCGGGAACCCGATATTGCGTATCGTGGTGGCGTCGAATTATCGATTCAAAGAGGCCGACGTCGTTCGGTACTTGATCGAAGCGGGTGCCGGGGTGAACGCAAGAAACGCCGTATGACTGGACCTTTGTTCCGGTCGATTACATCACGGCGACGACGGTTTGCGAGATGTTACAAAAACTTTCCGTTCAAGATGCGGGGCGTCCGATCGTGATCGTGTTGGACAACGCGCGGTATCAGCATTGTCAATTGGTCGAGGAACTGGCGAAGGAATTGGGCCTCACGTTGCAATTTTTGCCCAGTTATTCACCGAACCTGAATTTGATCGAACGGCTGTGGAAGTTCGTGAAGAAAAAATGTCTGTACAACATTTATAATGAAACCTTCGAGGAGTTCACCGCCGGAATCAATGACTGCCTCGCTCGTGTCGAGACCGATTACAAGTCCGAACTCTCAACGCTCATGCCACCCAATTTTCAAGACATGAAAAATGTCTGCTTGTTGGCGTTGTAAGGTATAGGTCCCTTATTTTACGCTTGATAAAGTTTTGCGTAGAAATCGCAGGATTCGAGCAATTCTTCGTGACGGCCCACGGCAGCGATATCGCCGTCCAGCATCACGACGATCCGGTCCGCGAGGTTCAAAGCGGAAAGCCGATGCGTGACCATCACGGTGGTCCGGCCTTGTTTGAACGTTTCGAGAGCCTCGTGAATCATTTTCTCACTGTTTAAGTCGATTTGGCTTGTTGCCTCGTCAAGCAAAAAAATCGTCGGCTCCCGAAGGATCGCCCGGGCTAAGGCGATGCGTTGACGCTGCCCGCCGGAAAGCTGCCCGCCGCCCGGTCCGACGATCGTTTCGTAACCGTCAGCCAATTCGTTGATGATAAAATCGTGTGCAAAGGCTTTCTTTGCCGCTTCAACGGCTCGCTCCGGCGTCGCCGAACGTGAACCGTAAAGAATGTTATTCAAAACGGTGTCGTTGAACAGGACGGGTTCCTGCGTCACCAAACCAATCTGCTGCCGAATGTCGCGAATCCGAACTTCGGTGATCGGCAAATCGTCGATCAGGACGCGACCGCCGGTCGGATCGGCGAATCGGGGGATCAAGTTGAGCAACGTGCTCTTTCCGCAGCCGCTTGGGCCGAGAATTGCGATACATTCACCAAACTTGATTTCAAGCGAAACGCCTTTGAGAACAGGTTTCGACGGATTGTATTCGAAACGAACGTCGTCGAAACGGATCGACTGTTTATGCTCCGGCAGGCGTTTCGGCTGCTCGCTGTCTCCGATCGAAACATCGCGGTCGATGAGGGCGTAAATCCGATCGGCGGCGGCAGCGGCGCTTTGGAAGGCTGTAAAGATATCCGAAAGCTTTCGAGCCGGATCCGCGGCACCGGCTAAAAGGACGAAAAACACGGTCAAGGCCGCGATGGTAAGCGGCGTTGACGACATGGGAATCCCGAGGAGCGTCGTGCGTTCACCCATCACGAGATAGGCCCCGGCAACGAGAGCGACACAGACCATCAGGATTCCAAAGAGTTCCGTCAGCGGATTCGTCAACGATTCGTATTTCGCGATTTTAATCGCTTTCCGGCAATAAGCACGGTTCGTTTTCCTGAATTTGGCCCGTTCGAAACCTTCCCGAGTAAAGGCCTTGACGACCCGAATGGAGCGGAATGTTTCCTCCAAGCGACCGTACATCACGGACATCTCTTCCATGCCGCGACGAACGACTCGCTTGATGGACCGGGCCAACCAACGAATCGATACGGCGGCAAGCGGGACGATCAGGAGCGTAAGGAGCAGAAGCTGCCAACTGATATACGCCGCTCCGGCCAAACAAGCAATCATTTTGAGCGGTTCGCGAACGATCTTGCCGTAGATGATTCCCAATCCGCCGGTCAGGATGTTCATATCATTCGTAAAGCGGCTCATCGTGTCCGCGATTCCCTCCCGACTGAAATGATTGACTTCGTAGTCGAGAACCTTTCGAAAAAACTCTTCCCGAATTTCGAAGGCTCCCCGTTGCGCAATCGTCGCCGAAAGGATGCCGTGAGCGACCAAAAAAAAGATTTTGAGCACGGTTCCGACCAACGCAATCACCATGATGAGGATTACGGTCCAAAACGGATCGGACGGGGTGTATTTTTCAGCCAACGGTCTCGCCCAACAATACCGGTCCAGCCAAAGTTTCGCGTCGGCGATTGCCCGAAGATCGGGTTGGGGAACCGCCG
Source organism: Thermoguttaceae bacterium (assembly GCA_031548665.1). GTDB lineage: Bacteria > Planctomycetota > Planctomycetia > Pirellulales > Thermoguttaceae > WRKP01. The sequence goes on along the minus strand of JAVBQW010000005.1, from coordinate 25,856 downwards.
CAAGCTCCTCGATCCGATTCCGTGAGGATTCGATGTTCGCGTCGAGCCAACTCGAAAAGGTTCCCTTTTTCAGGCAAACTTCGACGATCGGATACGTAATCGCGCCGATGTTGCCGCCCCAAAGGATTCCGACCATCAAGGCGCAAAACAGGACGGCGACGATCGAGACCCGATATTTGAACGTAACGCGAACGGCTCGAAAAAAATTGGACATCGATTTATGAGAAATATCCCGTCATCCCCGCGAAGGCGGGGCCCCAGAGAGAAAGTTCCAATTCGCTTTTGCACACATTATACGCGGTATACTGAATTCCGTCAAGAACGGATGCAAACGGCCTACCACGTTTTCCGTCAAGGTCCCCGCCTTCGCGGGGATGACGACATTTGTCCCCATCACGGCGCCAAAGATTGCGCAACATCGGTTCGGTAGGCGATCACGGCCGGCAGGTATCCGACGACGGACGCCAACAGGATCAGGCCGGGAACCAACACCAACTCCGCCCATTGGAACTGCAACGGATTGACGATGATATCGACCGCTTCCGCGATGGTCGGTCCGAGGACGAGGATCAGACCGTGTCCGAGAACCACGCCGATCACGCCGCCTCCAAGCGACAGGAGGATCGATTCCAGTAAGATAATTGCCATCACGGTGATCCGACGGGCACCGAGCGCTCGCATGATCGCGATTTCCTGTCGTCGTTCGCTCATCGAGTTGTAGATGCTGACCATCATTCCGATACCGGCGACGACGACAACGAGAACCGCCAGAATAATCAAAACCAATTGCACGTTGCCGATGATTTTCTCGAAAAGATTCGTGATTTCCAGAATCGGACGAACCGCTTGAGCATCGAGATCGGCAGGGATTCGATCCGACAGGGCCATCACGGCGGGGTCGACGACCTGTTTCGAAAGCTGTTTGCCCGTTCGAACCTCTTCGGGCATCCCGGTCGCCGGATTGACGGTGATCGACGCCTGTGTTTCTTTTTCCTTCGTCAACACGAGAACGGCTGAAATCCGGCGATTTGCCGTGGAATGGGCGTGTCCGTGATCGTGGGCATGATCGTGATCATGATCATCGTGAGCCGTATCGGGAAGCGCGTCGGGGGCCGACTCGGCTAAACCTTTATCCTCTTTTTTTCGCGCAAAAACTTTATCGAGAGCGGAACCCTCGTCATGCGCATGGATTTCGAAAAAGCCTTCAAGGTTGATAAACAACGCCTGGTCGTTCGGCGTACTGGTCGGATTCAAAACTCCGACGATGGTAAACTCTTCCTGGTGTTCGTGAGTTCCCACGCCGGAACCGTGAGACGATTTGAACTTGCTGCCAATACCGAGGCCGGTTTTTCTTGCTGCCGTGTATCCGATCACCGCTTCGAAATCGCCGCCGGCGTTCAGATTTCTGCCTTCCCGAAAAGAATAATGTCGCGTGCCCATGTATTGCAGCTTCGAGAAGAAGTCCGGCGTTGTCGCGACGACCGGAAAGCCTCGATAATGTTCGCTCAAGGCAATGGGAATCGCGACCTCGACTTCCGGCGAGTAGCGACCCGTATCGAGCTGTTTGAAATAATCGTAAGGAATCGTGTCGTTCAAGGGACGTGAATAGAACATCGTCGCGAGAACGAGTTCCAACGGACTTCCCTTTGGTCCGACGACCAAATCGTATCCTTGGGCGCCGCGTCGGAACGATTGGTCCAAAACGCCGTAAATCACGATTACGGCGACGACCAAAGCGACGCCGAGGCCCATCGAAAACGCCGTCAGTCCGGACGCCAACGAACGATGCTGAATACTACGCCAAGCGATTTTCCAAAGCGACATGTTTATCGAATAATTAAATAATTACGTGTCAGGAGCCGGGGGTGTAGGCGTACTCGCCGTAGCCCCCGGATGCGCGACCTTTTTGAAAACCTCAACCATCCGGGGGCTACGCCGGAGTACCGACTACACCCCCGGCTCCTTTTTTTATACCGCAGCTTCTTTGGCGAGATTCTGCACGTTGTGATCTTCCTCGGCGATTTTCTTCGAGACAACGAGATTGATCTCAGCCAACTTGTCGACCCGGGAGAACTGTTGCGCAACCTGCGGAGCGTGTGTCACCAAAATGAGCGAGACGCCTTCGTCCTGGCAGGTATTCCGAAGCATGTCGATCACCTGCTGCTGGTTGCCGACGTCGACGTTCGCGGTCGGTTCGTCGGCAAGAACCAGTTTCGGCTTGTTCGCCAAGGCCCGAGCGACCGAAACCCGCTGCTGTTCGCCGACGGAAAGATGAGCGGGTCGGTGATGCAAGCGATGTCCCAAACCGACCTTGCTGAGCAGCTCTTTGGCCCGATTCTTGTCGGTGCGGTCGCCGCCGAAGGTCATGCCGAGCATCACGTTTTCAAGGGCCGTAAATCCTTGCAGCAGATTAAATGTCTGGAAGACGTATCCGATGCGGCGGGCTCGAAACTGGTCTCGTTCCGCTTCGGAAAGAATCGGCGTGTCCCAACCGTCGATCAGGACGTGTCCCGACGTCGGCCGAAGAATGCCGGCGATGATATGGAGAAGCGTCGTCTTGCCGCAACCGCTCGCTCCGACGACGACGACCTGTTCTCCGGCGTCGACCGACCACTGCGGAATGTCCAAAATCGGAAGCTCGTCGCCGTCCGGAAGAAGATACGATTTCTTCAGGTTTTTGATCTCAAGCATAAAGGCGTGGTTCGTGGAAACGGAATGATGAAAAAAGATCGCTCTCCCTGCACTACGTAACAAACTCTGGATTGGTTCGATTTTTAAAAAATTTTGCCAACCGCATAACAGCCGGAAGGGAGGCGTACTCGCCGTACTGACGGAGAATTTGCTCTCCGTCAGTACGCCGGAGTACCGGCTCCCTTCCGGCTGTTATGGAAAGCGCTTTACCCCGTAATGAATCCGCGTTTTCCCCGGACTTTGGCTCGGGCGGCGTTCAGGGCGTCGAACATTTTTTGTGGCTCCTCGATACCGATCAGGAAAAGCTGATGATCCGTTTTGTCGGCAGAGGAATAAACGACGATTTTTCCAACGCCGCCGTTGATGAGTCGATCCCACAACGTTACGATCAGCCGCAAATCGTCGATATAGAGCAACTCCGTCGTGTCGGTCGTTTTCGTGAAAATCCCCTGCATCGTGTCGAGACGCTGTTCCGTCAGGCGATAACGAATCGTCCAGGTTCTATAAAAATACACGCAGTAAAATTGGCCCCAAAGAAGCAACAAAACGACCACGGTTCCAATCCATGCGGGCAGGAAAACATTTCCAAGAATTATTTTCTGGGCGGACAGAAAAGCCATCACGCTGACCACGACAAGCGTAATCAGCCAATAGAGAACGCATTGCGCCCGCATCGCCTTGCCGGAATAGGACCATTCACGGAGGGGTTCGGAGCTTCCTCCGGATGCTCCGCCCGATAGGGGGTCGGTGCTTTCCATTGCCGGCGTGTCGTGTTTCGGAATCGCTTCGGAATGATTGTTTTCGCTCATCGGTCGGGTTCCTTTCCCAAGCTGGATAGATCGTTGGAGCAACGGATAACGAACAAACGAACGTCATTATATCGATTCGGCCGCCGGATGTATACTACTCCCCGACGTCGAAAAATCCCTTGACACGGTCTACCTTTTTCCGTTATCCTTTGCTATAATTCGGGCTCTGTAAGAATTGTTTCGGATTCCGATGTTCGATTTCCGTTTACGAGGTTTTTATGCGCAGTTTTCGTTGTTGTTTCCTGATTTCGCTGGCATCGCTCCTTCTTTACACGGTGGAAGCCGCGGCGCAGGCCGTTCCGGTCGGCTGGCAGACGGACACGACGTTGTCCGCGAAGAAAAACGATTATTTCGGTCTTCTCAAGGCGAACAACATCGACTCGGACCGCCAAGGCGTTGAAAAGTTTTTCGACAATTTTTATTTCTCCCGCTGGACGCTCCCGGCTAATACGGGGCAAGTCCGCAACTTTTCACAGGAACTCCTGACGCAGGATTTCAAAGATCTTGCCGGAGGATCGCGAGACTATCTTTTGAATAAATCGTTCGACACGCTCCGCAAGATGGCCGCCGACCCAACGGTCACGCCGACGGCCCGATTCAACGCGATCTATACGATCGGCTCCTTGAACCAACGGGAAGCTCCAAACGCTTCGTCGCCGCCGGTTCCTTACGCCCAAGCGTTGGCGTATCTTGTCAAAGAGCTTGACAATAAGAACAATCCGGAATATCTCCATCTCGGCGCTCTTCTGGGTATTCAGCGACACGCGCTGGCCGGAATCAACGACGGAGAATTGAAGGACACGACATTACCCGCCGTGTTGGTGAAAATCGTTCAGGAAGGTAAACCGGCGCCCAACCGCGACGCAGACGATCAGGAAATTATCGACTGTTTCCGATATCGGGCCGTCGAAACATTGGGAGCCCTCAAAGGAACCGGTTCCCGGGGCGAAATCGTCGATCTGCTTCTCAGCGTGATGGAGAATAGTCAGGAATCGATCGACTTGCGCTGTTTTGCAGCAAAAACCTTGGCGGAGTTGAATTTTCAGGCAGCGAGTACCGCCGGAGTTCAAATCAACTATCAACGGATCGGTACCGTTCTCCTTTCCCTGACTAAAGCAACCTGCGACATTGAGCTGCGACGCATCGAAGATGTTCGCGGCAAAGAAAAGGCAAAAGCCGGTATCGGACCGCTCCAGCCCGGCATGGCGGACGTCGATCCGGATTACACGGCCCTGTCCCCGGAAGTTCAGCATGAAGTCCTCTATTCCGTTCAGCGTCTTAAAAACGAATTTTACGGAATCATGATGGGAGTTCGCGGCCCCAGACCGACTGGAACAACAACCATCGGCGTCCTGCCGATGTTGCCCGAAGAGGATCCCATCGCCACCAAACTGAATTCGACGGTCAAGGCGATCACCCAGCTGTTCAAGTATCTTGACGACGGACCGACTGATAAGCCGGCTCCCGTTGCCGCGGCCGCCGGGTTGGATCCGATGGGTGGAGGGTTGGCTCCCGCTGCCAAACCCGATCCCAAGGCGCTCAAAGTCAATTTGGCTCTGATTCGCGACAAATTGCAGGAATTCAGTACGACGCTCGACGGAATTATCTCCGGCTGACCCCACGACCTGATTCAACTTCGTACGCAATGTCATGGAGGACGTTCGACGTTTCATTTTTTTTGCGGTCCTACCGCTCCTTTTTCTTGGTTGCGCTTCGACGTTTCCGTCGGGCCGCTCTGCCGAGCGGCAGCCGCACGATCCTTGGGCGACGACAGTTGAATCTTCCGCCCCCGTCGTTCAAGCGATTGAAGAGCCTCGAAAAACCGTTGAAGCGGTCGCCTTTGGATCGATTGTCGAAAAGCCGGCAACCGACTCACCGGTCGACGAAAAATTTCTCGAACAGAAAAACATTCTTTCCCGGGACGATTGGGCTCGAAATCACGAGCTGCAACGCTGGATTGAGAACGGAATGAAGGACCCCAATCCGGTCCGCGACCCCATTGAGGCAAAACGTCAAGCCGAATTGTATCGCCTGAACAACGCAACTTCGAAAGACGACGCAACGCCTGAATTTCATCGCGAGATGACGACGGGCTTGCTGTCGACTTGGCGCTGGGTTCATCGTGATCTTGAAAAACTCCAGCCAGTTTCCAATGCTCAGCGTCTTTCGACGAAACAGTATTTGATCGATGCCGAATTTCAGGACAAAACGTTTGACGTTTTGCGGGCAAACGCTGCGATTTTCTTGGGACGCGACGGCGACGAATCGGCAAAAAAGTCTTTGTTCGAAGCGGCCGAAAACGAGAAACTTCGGCCGGAAATCCGCTGCGCCGCCGTCGAGACGCTGGGGAAATTTTCCTCGACATCGGCCGAAGACCTGATTCCGCTGCTTAAACTCGCCAAGGAACGAACCACGGAAACGTTCAACGATCGCACCGGATTGTCGGAGCGAAAATTCTTTCCGGGCAATCTGGCTCTTTGGACGGAGTTGCTGACGGCAATCGCCGAAAAAGTCGAACCGTGGGAGCGTCCTTGTTTCGTTGAGCCGCTCACAGCCCGGAGCGCCGACGTCCGACTGGAAACCGCGAGGATTTGGCGACGGAATCCGCCGAAACAACCGGGGATCGTGCTGCCGCCGGAATTCCTGAAATTCGCTGCCGAAGAACGCGATTCCTCGGTCCGGGTCGAAATTCTTCGAACGCTGGGGGCGTGGAAACAGCCGAACATTTTGCCGCTGGTCAAGAACGACTTGAACTATCTTGTTCAGGTCCGGAACGCCGCCTTGGACGCAATCGCCGCAACCAATTGCCAGGAAGCAATTCCGCTCATCCAAGACAAACTTAAGGATACCGCTCCGAGAAATCGGGCCAAAGCCGTTGAAACACTAAGAAAACTCGGTCAACTCGACGACGTTTTCCGACAAAGCGACGACAAGGATTGGGAAGTTCGAACCGAAGTCGCCAAAGCCCTCGCCGACCGTCGCTCACCGAAAAGTGTCGAGTTGGCGAAAAGATATCTAGCCGACTATCCCAAGGTCCAAACGGCAACCTTCGAAGCGATTGCGACTTGGCCGTTGGAAGAATCAGGCCCGCTATTGCTCGACGAATTAAAAGGGATAACGACGTCCGGACGAACCCAGGCTCAAAAAATCCTCGCCGCCCAATGGGAGGAAGCCGAAGAATTCAACGTTTTCGACTTGCCGAAAAATCAGGTCGCGAACCATGCCGAACTGGTTCGACGATTTCAGGAATTCCTGAAATTCCATGGCAAGTCCGTCGATCTCGTTGACGATTCGAAGTCAACGGTCCGAACCGTGGAGTGCTTGGATGACGAAAACCTGCTCGAAGACCTGCGAAAAACGCTGGACGAATTGGCGAAGCCTTCGATTTTGCCGCAACGCCAGCAGGATCTGGAAGCGAAATTGATCAGCTTCGGTCCCAAATTGATTCCGATTTTGGAACGATTTCAATTTAGCGAGCGACGCCAGCTTCCCAAATCGCTGGATGTCGCCGTGCTGGCGAAAATCGATCCCGTCTTTGCGGCGATCGTCAAACTGGATTCAAGCGACCTCAATCTTCGACGACGCGGCGTTGGAGACCTGATGCAATTTGCCGCTGGAGTTTCTCTCGGCCGTTTGGCAATCGACCGGATTCTCAAACGCTGTTGCGGATCGGACGATCACTTCGTCGTCGTTCCGCTTTCGCGGATTCTTGAAGATTCGGTCCCGGAATTCGCGTTGCAGGCATCAAGGACGATGGTCGGTTCGGAGTCGACGGAAATTCGTCGCCGGGCTTGCGAAATCCTGAAAAAGAACGGAGAAGGGCAAGATCTTCCGCTGCTTGCCGATTTGTTGTCTGATCGAAGCGCAACGGTTCTCCGGACCGCTCTCGAAGCGATTGCTCAAATTGTCGCGACCACGGAATCCGACGAATTTCCAGACGAAAAGAAAAAAATCGTCGACGAATTGCGTTCCCTTCTGCCGCGTCTTGACCCGTTTTTGCAAGCGGATGCGGCGGCGACGCTGCATTATCTCGGCAGTCCGACCGGTATCGAGATCCTTCAACGTCTTTCCCTGTCGAAGGAAAGCAAAGTACAGGTTTACGTCGCTAAAACCCTCGGCAACCTCGACGACCCGATTTTCGTGCCTATCTTGATCCGATTCCTAAAAGTCGACGGCGGCGGCGTGCGACAAGCCGCGCTCGAGTCGCTGCCCAAATTGGTTGGTGAGAATATCGGCGACATTGAGACGCCGGAAACACGATCAAGCGACCTTTCCCCTTCGCAAAAGAAATCCCTTCGTTGGGAAGATTGGGCAAAACGGCGGTATTGAGAAGTTCGAAAACGAGAATTGTGCGAGTTTTTCCGGGAGGGGGAGCTTGTCGGATTGAAAACCGAGCATAGAATACGGACACAATCTGGTGAGTACGGACGCCCCTGTGGCATGAGAAGGTTTTTCGGGAATTTCGAAAAATTTCGGGATTTTTCTGCGAACCTCTCTTGACGCCGAAGGCCCGTTTTCTATAATCACGATAATAAAGCGCGGAACGTACGCAGTACATCCGGAATCAAGATGAGATTCCGTTCGTTTGTCGTCGATGGAATTTTCCGACGACAAAGCTTTGCGAATCGATTTTCCGTATGCGAAATCGGTTTTCTTCGCAAGGTGGTCCGACGAGCGTTTGTTGGATCGTATGTCCTGTTTTCAGCTTCAGGAAAGGATTCCCCAAGCTGTCGTTCCGAATCGAAAGACCGGACAGAAAGACCGGATTGTAAAGGAAAAGGTGACGACCATGAAAAATGTGTTTGACGCGATTCTGGAAACTGGACATGATGAGGACTTTGTGCCTGTCGTGACGGATGATTTTCGTCCGACCGACGCCCCCGCCGGATCCCCGGCGAAGCTCGAAGTCCTCGCGGAACGGGTTCGCAAGGGGCTGCCGCTCTGGCATCCGGAAGACCGCGTCGATTACGCCGGTCTGACGGGAGCCGTTCGTCCGAGAGACTGATTGTTGAGGAACCTGAATTAAGCCGGAGCAAAGATCTTTACTCCTCTCGCTTTCCGGCTTTGTTTCCCAGAATCTTCTCCATCATGAGAAAAATTCTTGCGATCGATATCGGTGGCTCGCAGTTTCGAACCGCTGTTGCCTCTGTTTCGAATTCCGGCTTGCGATTCGAGTCAATCTCTCAGCGTCTGCTGGCTTCGGATTGCACCAAAGAAGATCTTTTCGCGATGCTTGACGAAAGCATTGCGATTTCCACGGCGTCCGATCATTACGAACGGATCGGCGTGACGATTCCCGGCTTGGCCGATCCTGCCGCCGGAGTTTGGGTCTATGCTTGTTTCTCGGGAATCCGCGACGTTCCGATCGTCAACATTTTATCGAAAAAATACGACGGAAAACCTGTCTTTATCGACAACGACGTGAACGCCTGCGCTTTGGCGGAGCGTCGGTTCGGCGTCTGCAAGGAAACGAAGGATTTTCTTTGGATGACGATCAGCAACGGAATCGGCGGCGGGCTCGTTCTCGATGGAGAAATCTACGGCGGACATTTTGGCAACGCCGGCGAGATCGGACATTTCAACGTCGTCGAACAGAATGGTTTTCGTTGCGGTTGCGGTAATCACGGCTGCTTGGAAGCGGAGGCCGCCGGACCGGGAATTGCGAAACGCTATGCCGAGCGGCTGAAAAAAACGTCGCCGGACGTTTCCGCCAAAGCAGTCGCCGAATTGGCGAGAAGCGGCGACGAAGTCGCGAAATCCGTGTTCGACGCTACGGGACGCCTGATCGGCAAGGCGGCGAGCTATGCCGTCAATCTGTTGAATCTGGAAAAAGTCGTGATCGGCGGCGGCGTCTCGAATTCGTTCGATTTATTGCTTCCCTCCATGGAGGAATCGTTTCGCCAAAAGATTTTTCGCGACGCCAATCCGAAGGTCGTGTTCGAAAAAACCGGACTCGGTCTCGACGCCGGTCTCGCCGGAGCCGTCGCCTTGGCGATGGGGTAGTATGAGGTTAACGAAGCTCAATTCGTTAACTTTGCACTAAGGCAGCGCGCGAAAACAACTTATCTAATTGTACAAGATCAATTGCCGCTTCAACCCCCGAATTCCGGCGGAGTACCGCCTCCATTCGGGGCTCTTTGGGTAGTTTATTTTCGCTCGCCGCCTAATCAAGGGACCGCTTCAGGACCAATTTTTCGAAGGGCCGCTTGATTCTTGCAAACCACGGCTCCAGTTCCGGACTGAGGGGCGTGACGAGAATCGTAAAGAGTCCGGCCCCTTTACCGGCGAGAAGATCGGCGAAAACCTGATCGCCGACCATTGCGGTCGATTTCTTGTCGAATCCCATCGACTTGACCGCCCGATTGCAGCCGAACGGCAACGGTTTCATCGCCGGAGCGACGTACGGAATCTCGACCAGCTCCGCGAACCGTCGGATTCGGGGGCCGCGACCGTTGGAAACGAGACACAAACCGATCGATGCCGCTTTCATTGAATCGAGCCAACGAGAAATGTCCGGCGGCATTTCGTCGTTCAGATAATGCTTCAGCGTGCAGTCGACGTCCAGCAACAGCGAACGGAGTCCTAGCTTCTCCAAGCGACTCGGCGTCAACTCGGTCACGCTTTCAATTCGAAGGTTCGGCTGAAAGATACGAAACACGATAATATTAAAACGATGAAATTCGAGCCACACGCTGCGGTCTCCCCACGAGCCGTGCCCCGCAGCCACGGAATAACAAGGTTATACCGTAGCACGGTAGGGCGGTCGCCTTCGGCCACGTCGACGCCGCCTTCCGTTGGTCAGCTCATCTTTCGTCAGTATTTGACTTTATGAAAAAAGCGAAACGGAGAAACCTTTTCGAAAAATATCAGTCGAATGCCGTTATCACAGTATATTATAGTTTTTTGCGCGACCGGGACCACGGGGCCGACTCGTTAATTCTTGTGTTTTTCGGGGAACGAGCGGTCTTGCAGCGTCGTGAATCCTTCGATAGAATGAAAGGATTGTCAATTTCCCTCCATTTTTCTTGCGTCCATGTCCAAAAAAAACCGATCACAGTCGTCAATGAGCGGTATCGAACCGTCCGAAGTCAGTGAAGAGTCGTCTCCGGAAATTTCTTCCACGAAGAACAAGGAACGTCGAACGTTCATGAAACTCGGCGTCGCCGGCGGCCTTGGTCTCTGTGCTGTCGGAACGCCGATCTGTGCCGGAGCGCGGGCGGTTCTCGCTCCGATCTTTCAGGAGGGGCTCAGCGGAAAGTTTTATCCGCTGGCGGCTCTTGCCGACCTGACCGAGAAGCCGATGAAAGTTTCCGTCGTCGACGATAAAAAAGATGCTTGGACGACGTTATCCGATCAGCAGATCGGTTCCGTGTTCCTGAGGAAATCCGGCGAACACGTCGTCGCTCTGCATTCGCTCTGTCCCCACGCCGGTTGCATGATCCAAGCGGGAACGGTGAAGAATCCGAAGACGAACGCCGACGAAGAGCTGTTTTATTGCCCGTGCCACGCCGCTCATTTCGACCTGAACGGTCAACGGATCGACGACGTTTCGCCGAGAGATCTCGATACGCTGGAAACCCGGATCGAAAACGGAACCGTGTTCGTCAAGTTCGAAAACTTTGCGTTCGGTATTCCGGAAAAACGAGGTTGAGCGGCAACGGGGCGTCCGTCGTCTGGGAAGGCCGCAAAGAATTACTGGATCACGCGGGACATGTCGCTTCCGCGAGAAAAAAGATCGGAGAAATCGACGTCGATGATTCGGGGTCGGTTGTTTTTTCCGCAAATAAAAGCTAATATAAGAGCGCGAGAAAAGGCAACTCCTGCGAATTGCCGTCATTTCCTCACGTCCTACGCATCACGCTGATTACCATGGCTAAAACGTCCGCAGTTTGGGGAATCGACATCGGAAACTCGTCGTTAAAAGCGCTTCGTTGCCGTCCGAGCGCTGCGGAGCCCGATAAAATTGAAGTCGTTGCGTTCGATTTCATCGAACATTCGAAGATTCTCTCGCAGCCCGGCGCGGAGCCGGCGGAAATCCTTGCGGAAACGCTCCAAACGTTTCTTTCCCGTAACAGTGTCAAGGGCGATCGGGTCGCAATTTCCGTTTCCGGACAAAACACGATCTCTCGTTTTCTGAAGTTGCCGCCGGTCGATCCGAAAAAAATCCCGGATATCATTAAATACGAAGCGAAACAATGGATTCCCTTCGATCCGCAGGACGTGATCTGGGACTTCCAGCCGATCGGTCCACCGGCCAGCCAGACGGCCGTCCCGACCGACTCCGAAGTCGGGATGTTCGCCATGAAACGCGACATCGCGATGAAAACCTTGACGCCGTTCATCTCTCGCGGGTTCAACGTCGATTGCATCCAGAGTTCTCCGTTGGCCCTATACAATTTCGTGGCCTTCGACCAACTTCGAATGCAGGAGAAAGCGGATCAATTTGAATACGATCCGGACAACCCGCCGGAATCCGTCGTGCTGCTCTGTGTCGGAACCGATGCAACGGACGTCGTCATCACGAACGGTTATTCGATCTGGATTCGAAGCGTCGCCATCGGCGGCAACCGCTTCACGCAAGCGCTGACGAAGGGCCTGAAACTAACCTTTTCGAAGGCCGAGTATCTCAAGCGAAACGCGGCGGCGGCTCAGGATCCCAAGGCCGTCTTTCAGGCGATGCGGCCGGTCTTCAACGACATGCTCAGCGAAGTCCATCGATCCATCGAGTACTATCAGAGCTTGAACCGTAAGGCGAAGTTCAGCAAGATTCTCGCGCTTGGCAACGCCATGAAGATGCCCGGACTGCGGCAGTTCCTGACCCAGAACCTTGGATACGAAGTCATCCGAGTCACTAATTTTCAAAAACTCGTTGGAGCGGAAACCGCGGAATCGCCGCTCTTCAAAGACAACATCGGATCCTTTGCCGTCGCATACGGCTTGGCGCTGCAGGAACTCGATGAAGCGTCGCTGACGACGAATCTCGTTCCCAAGGAAATCATCGTCGATCGCATTATTCGGGAAAAGAAGCCGTGGGTGCTGGCTGCCTGCGCGTCGATCATGCTCGGCTTGACCTGTCAATTTGTCGGTGCTTCCCGGGCTCTGGATACCGTAACCGTCGGTAAATACGGCGACGCGGAAAATCGAGCCAAATCGGTTCAAGAATTCTCCGGAAAGATGAAGTCGGGGACCAGTGCGGCCGTCGGCGAATTCAAAGTGATCGACAACATCGGCGTCAATCTGACGAGTAATGTTGAAGGACGAATCACCTGGTTGGAAATGCTGCGAGCCCTCAACTCGGCGCTGCCGGTCGAAAAGGAGCAAATCGACCAGAAGTCGGCGGAGCAAATCGCGAAGCAGAATCGGATCTTTCTGTCGAACATCGAAGCAATCACCGTCGACGATTTAGCCGCTTGGTTCAAACCGTTAAAAGAGTACGACCGATATTATCCGGACGATCAGGAACTCCTTGAGGCAATGAGCAAAAGCGGAGGCGGTGGCGAAGCCGCTGCGGCGTCTGCGGAAGGAGGAGCCGCGGCAGCTGGAGTTGCGGCCGCAAAAAAACCGGTGCTTCCGATCGCGATTACCGATCGACTCAAATCCGTGGAGGGTCCTCCCGCTGGAAGCAAAGGAAAAGTCATCCAACTTGTCGGATACCATTATCACAACGCCCGTAAGGTTGACGGTTCCGACATGGGAAGCGAATACGTTCGTAAAGCTCTGCTCTACAATTTGAAATACGGTCAAGTGATCTTGCCCGCCGCCTTGGAAAAGCAGATGAAGGCGAATGCGCAAACCGTCAAGGACGTCGTGACCATGAGAGAACTTGGACTGATGTTCCCGACTCTCATGGATATCCCCAAAATTGTCAGTACGGATGTCGTTAATCCGCGCGTGATCCTCGAAATCTTCATGCGGCAGCGGAGAAGTCAGCTCCAAAGAGCCAAGGTCGGTCCAGGCGGTGGCGGATTCGGTGGTGGATTCGGAGGTGGATTTGGAGCCGGAAATCAAGCCGAGATGAACCTTCCCGATCCGTTCTCTTCTCGGACATCCGGGGGCGGCGGCGATATGATGCTCAAGGTCGCCAAAGAGATCGGCGCCAATGATCGAATCACGTTACGACGCTTCGATTTCGTTGTTCAGGTCGGTTGGGAAGAGACTCCGCCTAGTATTCGTGAGAAGAAGTTGGCGGAGGCCAAACTGGCGAAACAAGGCGGAGCCCCGGCAGCCGAAGAAGCACCTGCAGACCTTGTCCCGACGGTGGAAGGAGCAACGCCGGCGGACAACGCTCCGGCGCCGGCTGCGGAAGCGGCAACGCCAGCGGAAAACGCTCCGGCGCCGGCTGCGGAAGCGGCAACGCCAGCGGAAAACGCTCCGGCGCCGACTGCGGAGGCGGCAACGCCAGTGGAAAACGCCCCGGCGCCGGCTGCGGAAGCGACAACGCCAGCGGAAAACGTTCCGGCTCCGGCTGCGGAAGCGGCAACGCCCATGGAAAATGCTCCAACTCCGGCTGCGGAAGGAACACCGCCAGCGGGAAATGCTCCGGCTCCTTAACTCCGTTTCAAGTCAACGATATTTTTCCGACAATTACGACGTCCTTTTTTAGGCGATCGCCATCGAATCATGGCCAAAAAGCAAGAATTTTCCATCGAGACCGTCAAAAAGTATTATTTTTGGGTGATCGTCCCGATCGGCCTGCTCGCCGCGATTTTCGTGACGTTGGGAGCTGTCGGCAAGATTACGGCCGAATTCAACGCGCGGAAGACGACGCTTGAAGGGACCAAAAAAAACGTTGAAGGAATTCGCGGGATGAAGGACCATCCCAATCAGAAAACGATCGACGAAATCGTCAACAAAACCGTAGAACTCGGCGATCGAGTGATTTCCGCATGGAAAATTCTGGAAAAAGATCAAAAAGAACGAAATCTGTGGCCCGAAGCCGTGGGTGAGGACTTTTTGAATGAAGTTCGAAAGCTCAAATTCGGCAGTCAAATCAGCGTCAATTCCCGTGAAGCCTATTTGAACTTCGTCAACGAATATCTTCCTTTTTTGGAAACCTACGTGGATCGTCGACGCCTACAGGAAAAAGACAGTAATGGCGAATGGAAAGAGCTCGATTCCAGATCCTCGATGGCTCAAGCCGCCGCGATTCCTGCCGACGGAATCCTTTCGGCCGACGCCCAGCTTCCCAAAGGTCCGGACGGTCAAGAATATCTTCGATATGTCGGTGTCGTCGATTGGCCGAATCCCGAAACCCGGACCGTGACGTCACACTGGATGAAATTACCGAAAGCCGTCGAAATCTGGTACGCCCAAGAGGAACTTTGGGTGTACTCCGCGCTGTTATCGGTAATCAAGGAAACGAACTCCGGCGCGACGGGCCCTCATAATGCCGCCATCAAACGAATCGAAAACCTTTCGATCGGAAAAATGGCCTCCACGAGTTTGGCCGCTCGTTCCGCCCTTCGGATCAATGCCGGAGGAGGGGGAGGCGCTGACGGCTTGTCTTCCAACGAAATGGGAAGTATGCCGTCGGAAGGGGGAACGGGATCGGCTCTCGTCGCTCTCACGGAAGCGGATGCCGAAAAATTCATTCGGGAAAATCGTTATGTGGACGATAAGGCGCAACCGCTTGGTGCCAGTGCTTCGCCGCCGTTCAGCGAATTCAACCGCATGCCGATTTGTTTGCGTTTGATCGTCGATCAGCGCCGAATTCCGGAAATCCTTGTCAACTGCGCCAACTGCGCCATGCCGATCGAAGTCTTATGGGTGAGGTTCAATCCCGGTGCAACGCGTCCCTTTGAAATCGATGCTTATGCTTCCGGAAGCGTCGTCGGTGGCGAAGTGATGAACGAACAAACGTCCGCTCCCAATGTCGGATCAGGCGGCGATTCCACGCCGCTGGCTCTGGGCGGAACCTTGGGACCCTACGGTACCGAAGCCGTTCCCATTGAAATTTACGGTTGCATCAACATTTTCAACTCCGTGGAGGATGCCAGTATCAAGAAAGAGACGCCGAAATAACGTGTCCGCAACACTCTAAAAAATGCTGCCCCTGTTCGGTGTTTTCTCTTTCGTATTCAAAACTGGTTCAAGTCGATCGTTTTTTTGGTAGTCCAACTCGTTTTTGCTTCGCCATGACGCGGAGTGCTGGTCAAGTCGATCAACGATCCGTTGATGTCGGTTGACCGTCTCCTTTCCGCTTTTCCCCTTTCTTCGATGAAACCGAAAAAGAAAAAACTCGATATCAAGGCGTTTTTCATCAACCATTGTGACAAAATGGTCCTTGTCATGGTGATTCCGCTGGCGATCTATATCGGTCTGCAGGGAACGAAATTCGAGCCGTTGCCTTGGCAACCGGAAGCGTTAAAAAAGGCCGCCGACGATGCGGATAATCATATCAAATCGAACGAGCGCAAAGCGGTCGATGAAGGTGTCTCCATCACGACCTACGACGTCAAGGCGGAATGGATCAAAGCGAAAATTCATTCGGATCTTTATCGGACGGATGTCAAATGGATGCCCTCACTCTTCCCGGAAAAGATGAAACGCGGTGCCGTCGAAGTGTTTGGCGTTACCGATTTGAAATCGAATTCCGGTCTTGGCGCCGTCGCAATCAATTCCTCAAGCCCCGTGGCGACGGCGCTTGGCGTCACGCCGGGTAGTAACTATGTCGGACGACGATGGGCCGTCATTACCGGATTAATTCCCGTTAAAAAGCAACTCGATCTTTACGTCAGTTCCTTTTCTTCCAGTGTTTACACGGCACCGGACCGTGACACGCCGGCCTATTATTTCTATGATGTCGAACGCGCGGAAATCCTACCCGGTTCGAATCCGGCTAATCTCGAATGGAAGAAGCTGAGTGTTTTCGACGCCATCAAAAAAGACCAGCTCCTTTGGGCCGGAATGGCCGCCGATCCGGTCGATCCGACTTTCTTGGCTCCCTTGCCGACCGGTCAGGCGATTCCCATGGCCTATCCGCTGCCGCCGGTTGCCAAACGTTTCGGTGAAGAGGTGACGCATCCACCGGTCATCCCGATGCTGACCGATTCCCAAATGGAGAGTACGATCATTCAAGAGCAGATGCAAAAGAAATTTCTCAAAGAATTGCTCGACTTCGATGAAGGAACGATCCTGAAAAAGAATCCTTTCGGTACCGCTCAAACCGTCGTGGAGGCCGAGCAGTTGAAGAAGCAACGGGAAGCAGAGGATATTCCCTTGTTGACCGTGACCGATTATCTGTTTCGTTTTTTCGACTTCACGGTGGAAATCGGTAAGACCTACCGCTATCGGGTTCGTCTTTACCTTGCCAATCCGAATGTCGGTCTTGGAGCCAGTTTGCTCGAAGACGCGGTTTTGTCGAAGGAACCTTACCTGACAACGGAATTCAGTACGCCGTCAAATCAGGTGACGATTCCTTTGGGTGCCAGAATTTTGACGAGCGCAACATTTGCTCCTTCCCAAAAGTCGCCTTGGGCGGAACCTGCATGCAGTCTCTACGCGGTCTATTTCGATATGACCGACGGCTCGGAATGGTATGTCGAAAAAGAACGTGTCTTCCGCGGACAAACGGTCAACTATACGAAAGCGGAGTTGACTTCTCCCGCCAAGGCTGTTTCACCATCCAGCTTAGACGGCCTTTCTTCTCCTCCTCCGCCTCCTCCGTCCGGATCGGGCAGTGGACGAACATCGTCGCGTCGGACAGCGGCTAAAGCGCCCGCCGCCCCGGCTGCGCCTGCCGGAGAAAAGAAAACCATTGACGTGGTTTCTGAAGTCTGTGTTCTCGATATTCTTGGCGGTGCCGTGCTTCCGAAAACGAATCCGATTATCGCGGAGCAACGGTCTCCCGGAAAAGTCGTCGTGTTGGAACCGAGTGGTGCATTGATTCTGCGAAAAATCGATGTCGATCTCCTCGATATCGAGCGCATGAAGAATCCGGTTCCGGCTAGCGGCGGCGGCGGATTTCCCGGAATGGGGTTGGGCTCCGATTCCGGTATGGGACCGAGTGGAATGTAGTTGAGAGTACCGTCCTTAGAGACCATCAAATCGATGCAAGGTTCGTTGTCCGAATGGGGAGATCCGTTGTTTGCGGAATTGCATCGGCAAGTCGATGCGATTCGGCAACGGTTCGGCGAACGCTTATTGATTCTCGGACATCATTATCAGAAGGAAGAGATCGTTGCGCATGCCGATCTTCGGGGCGACAGTTTCCAACTCAGCGCCGAAGCGGCAGCGAATCTTGCCTGTGAGACAATCGTTTTCTGCGGCGTCCATTTCATGGCGGAAACCGCCGACATTCTGGCGAACAGCGACGAAAATCTGCGTCGTCGCAACGGACGCCGAGTTGATGTCGTGATTCCCGATCCGGCTGCCGGTTGCTCCATGGCCGATATGGCAACGCGGGGCCAGGTCGAACATGCTTGGACCCGACTGGCCGAGGTGATCGACGTCGACGATCTCGTTCCCGTAACGTACGTCAATTCGAGCGCCGAACTCAAGGCGTTCTGCGGTCGAAACGGCGGCGTCGCCTGCACGTCGACGAACGCCCGAGCCGTTCTCGATTGGGCTTTTGCTCAAAAGAGTCGCGTTTTCTTCTTTCCCGATCAGCATTTGGGACGGAATACCGCCCTCGAAATGGGCGTTCCGGAGTCGGCGATCGCCTTATGGAATCCCGAAGCAGAGCTCGGCGTCGACGAATTGGAAAATACTCGAAACGCCCGGATCATTCTTTGGAACGGAAATTGTTGCGTTCACCAAAAATTTCTCGCCGGGCATATCGATGAAATTCGCAAGGCGTATCCGGGAATCCGCGTGATCGTTCATCCGGAATGCCGCCGCGAAGTGGTCGAAAAAGCCGATGAATCCGGTTCGACGAGCCGAATTCTAGACCGAATCGCCGCGTCGCCGGACGGCTCCCTGTGGGCTGTTGGTACGGAATCCCGACTTGTGGAACGACTTATCAAAATGTTTCCGTCGAAGACGATTCTCAATCTCGGTTTCCAGCCGAGTTACTGCGAAACGATGGACCTGATCACGTTGCCGAAACTCGCGAGGTCGCTGGTCCAAATCGAAGCCGGAACTCCGGAAAATATCGTTCGTGTCGATTCCGAAACGGCAAAGGACGCGATTCTCTGTTTGCAGCGGATGCTGAATTGCCGATAATCATCGGATTGAGCCGCTCCGCCTGCGGAGCGACGAAGCGGCGCCGACTCCGATCCCGTTTCAGGACGACGCGGCGAATAAGGCATAAAAAACGAAAACCGGATTGGAAACGGTACTTCATCGGCATGACGATCGCGATTCTTCATGCTGAAACATCACAAATGTTCGAAACGTCTTTTTAACGGGAACGATATTCCGAGATGGACAAACAAAATTTTTCGTCGCCGCCGCCGGTCATTCCGTCGGGCATTCTCTGGCCGTTCATCCTGTTGACGAGTCTTTTCGCCTGTTGGGGCCTCGCGAACAACATGACCGACACGCTGCTCGCGGCGTTCAAACGGATCATGAGCATGTCGGATTCGAAAACGGCGTACATCCAGGTGACGTGCTATTTCTTCGGATACGGCTGCTTCGCGATTCCCGGGGCGATGTTCATCAAGAAATATACGTACAAATCCGGCGTGCTGCTCGGACTTGGAATGTTCGCGGTCGGCGGCATCCTGTTCTATCCGGCGATGTTCGTGAACGATTACAGTTCGAACGCCTGTTTCGCGATGTATCTTGTCGCGATTTTGATTCTCTTCGCCGGATTGTCGATTCTCGAAACGGCGTGTAATCCGTATATCTGCGCAATGGGCCCCGAAGCGACGCAGACGCGGCGGCTGAACTTTTCGCAGTCGTTCAATCCGCTCGGCTCCATCGGCGGCGTCGTGCTGGCACAGGTTTTCATCCTCTCGCAACTCAAGACCGTTAGCGCCGACGAACGAGCCGCGATGGACGCCGTCGAACTCCACGCGATGCAGCGAACCGAGCTTTACGCCATTACGTCGACCTACGCCGTCGTCGGACTGCTGCTCCTCGTTCTCTGGTTGATGATCTTCCTGACCCGGATGCCGAGCCGCTCCGAAGAAGACAAACGCGTCGATTTTTTCGGAACGTTATTCCGGCTGTCGAAGAATTACCATTACGTTTGGGGCGTCGTCGCGCAGTTTTTCTACGTCGGAGCCCAAATCGCGGTCTGGTCCTACATCATCCGCTATTCGATGAGCGCCTTGAATCTCGAAGCGGTCGCGAAAGAAAGCGTCGACGGTTTGCGACACGTCGAGCCGGTCGGAGCGGTGTTTTACGACTTGATGGAAACGATCGGTTTCACGCCGCTGATCCCGAAGACGCCGGAACAGGCGGGTGGGACGATTTATATCCTCTCGCTGATCCTGTTCGTTTTTTCGCGGTTCCTGTGTACCGCTCTGATGAAATTCGTCAAGCCGCACGTCCTGTTGACGGCGCTCGCCGTGCTGGCGGTTCTTTGCGGAATCGTGACGATTTACGGTCACGGAATCGTCGGCGTTTACGCGTTGATCGGAATTTCCGGCTGCATGTCGTTGATGTTCCCGACGATTTTCGGTCTCGGCGTCTACGGCCTCGGCAACGACACGAAAATGGGCGGCGCCGGCATGGTCATGGCAATTGCCGGCGCGGCGTTGTTGACGCAGTGCATGGGATACCTTTCCGACTTTTTCGCTCATCAATTCGATTCCGCCGAACTCGGAATTCGGTACGCTTACTGGGTGCCGACCCTGGCGTTCGTCGTGATCGCTTACTACGCCGCCGTCGTCTGCCGCAACGACGACCGGATCAACGACATTTAGCCGGTACTCTGGCTTCCCGCCTTCATGAGTTTGTACATCGGTTCGCTCAGGCTGCGGCTGGTCGCCTGCGTCATGCGTTCGGAAATCACCTGATCGAGTTGGCCCTGAAAGATTTCCTCGGCGCGACCGCCGTCGAAGTAGGGATTCTTTTCCTGCGTCGCCCGCATCGCCTTGAGCATTTGGCCGAAGAGCGTCTGGCCGACGACCTGGTGCAGGACGTCCCGGAGTTTTTTATCTTCCTCTGTTTCCGTTTTCGTTTCCGTTTTCTCGTTTTTCTTGACGATATCGTTGCGCGTCGCGATGCTGCCGTCGGAACGTTGGTAAGTGTCCAGCGTCGACGCCGTCGAAGCCGCGTCCTTCGACTGGAGCAATGAGAGTCCCTTCGGATTCTGGTCGAGCGAGACCTGGGTGGTATAAGATGAAGCAATTGACGAAATCATGGTGTTAGCCGCGTCGTCTGCGACGCGATAGGGGGGATGTTGACGTTGACTCCGCGGCAGCGCGTCGCAGGGCGACGCGGCTAACGGAAGAATTATTCCATATAAACGACGTCGCCGATGATTGCGCCTTGGCGTTGGAGGTTTTTGACGATTTCGATGAACGCTCTGGGCGGGATACGGACGGCATCCAGCGACGCTTGCAGGGCCTTGAGTTTCTGGTTCGTGACTGCTTCGCCCATGAATTGGCGGTACTTGATTTCCGTGTCGACGTCGACGAACTGCTGCGGGTTTTCTTCGATTTCTCCCGGCGGAACCGGCGGCCGAATTTCCGCGACGATATCCTTGTGCGTCACGAGACAGGGCTTGACCTCGACGCCTTCGTCGATCGTGATCGTTTCGGCCCGTTCGTTGATCACGACCCGGGGAACCGGCGGCCGGTCCATCAGGATCTCGATGTCCATCAAATCGGCGAGGAATTGGATCGGATTCGTGAAATGGTGGTCCCGGACTTTAATCACGATGAAATTCTGGTGCGTCGCCGTCGCGATTTCCCCGTCGGACATCCGAATCTTTTCGTTGTTGTTGATCGCCTGCGCGATGTCCCGAGCCATGCGGGGAGCGGCGTATTCGCGGTTAATGACGAGCGTCAACGTTCCGTCTTTGATGTACGAATTCGTGAAATTGTCGGTCAGCCGACAGCCCTTGCGAACCTTGCCGACGTTCTTGGCGGCTTCCTTCTCGATCGTCACCGGGCCCCAAGCCATGCCGTAAACGTCGGAGTTTTCCGGGCCGACGGGAATCGGGCCCGTGAGCATCGTCACGGAAAGATGTCCGTTTTCCAGACTCTTGGCGTTGCCGACCGAAACGACGGTACAGTCGAGCAGGTCGCCGTCGCGAGCGCCGGTTTCGGGAACTGTAACATTAACTTCGACCAAGGCGCTGTTCTTCGACGTACCGATTTCCTTTGGCGTTCCGTTCGGCAAGCCGGTCGCCTGCATCATGTTCAGGATCGCCCGGGCCGTCGGACCGTAACTCTTCGCGTCGTCGCCGGTTCCGTTCAGGCCACTGACGATTCCGTAAGCGCGAATCACCGTCCGTTCCTGTCCCTTGATCCGGCAGACGTTCTCGACCCGCAACGTCGCGGCATCAACGAACAATGAACAGTGAACAGTGAACAAAACAGCGAACAGCGAACAGCGAACAGCGAACAGCGAACAGTATCTCATAATGACGTCCTCACATTATTCTTGATTTCAATTCCAAGTTTTCCGTTATTTACACTGTTCACTGTTCGTTGTTCACTGTTCACTAAAACGGTTTCCAATGTTCGAGCAGCCGCGTGCCCCAGGGGCGTCGGACGGTATCGAAGACGTTTCCGTCCGGAATTTCCTTGACGGTCAGTTCGCTGACGCTGCTGCCGTCGACCGTATTGTTGACCAAAATATCCTCCGGTCGGATGATGCCGCCGACGTACATCAATTTCGACTCCTCGCCGAAGTCGAACGACTGCGTGCCTTCGATGATCAGGTTGCCGTTTTCCTGCACGGAAACGACGCGACAGGCGACGGTGAAACTGAAATTCTCCCGCCGCTGCATGGTTCCCTGGTTCTGCGTCTTGTGGTCGATTTCGCCGCCGATTTCCGGGAGGCTGCCCACGGCCTTGGCCGGAAACGCGAGGAAGTCGCTCCAGTTGAACCATCGGGTGATCCGGCCGCTCGTCTTGATGCTCTTTTTCCGCTGGTTGTTCGTGATATTATTGTACACCCAGTCGTACTTGACGTAGACGCGGACGATGTCTTCTTCCTGGTAGGTTCGTTGTCGCGGCGCGGCCTGGTAAATCAACGACGCCTGCGACATTTTCAACGGCTTCGATTCCTGTTTCGGCGTCATCGTCGAGTTCCCGACCAGCGAACCGGATTGGGCGAAACAGTGAACAGTGAACAGTGAACAGAGAACAGTGATCAGTGAACAACGAACAGTGAACAATAAACAGCGTTTCATGATTACATCCCCCCGGAAATATTTGACTTCGATTGTTTTTGCGAGAGAAAATCTTTTACTGTTCGTTATTCACTGTTCACTGTTCACTCTTCTCGCGGCGGCGTAAACGTCGACGGTGCCGGCGTCGGCGACTCGGGCAGTGAACGTCGGGAGGGCTTCCTGCGGTCCGCGGCGGCTGCGACCGGCCTTCGGGGCGTCTTCGTCGATCCGTTCGACGAGGATGTTGCCGCCTTTCACGCCGTCGTCGAGGGCCTTGCCGTAAACTCGCACGACAATGCCGTTGTTCATGGAGCGGACCGTAACGATATCGCCTTTCTTGACCAGCGTCGGTTGTTTGAGCATGTTCGAATCCAACGTGGAGAATTCTCGTACGGACGTCGTCGTTTCCATGCCGACCACGGCGGAGCGGTCGATGAAAAATCCGTCGTTCTTGAGACTTTCGACCCGGCGGAGTTCGACGTCGGATTCGCCGATGATGTATCCTTTCGGCAGCGAACGCTTGACGACCACGGCCTGTTGCGGCAGCACGACGTCGGCATCGACGCTGACGACGACCGGTTTTCCGGTGCGAAAATCCGTTCGGCTCATTCGAATATCGAAACGTTGCGGCCCGGTCAGCGGGTTGGAGCCGCCGCTGATGTCGTCGATCCGGCCGCCGGTTGCCAACGCGTACGCTTGTTCGTTGGAAAGTTTCAGCGAAACGTTCCACGGCAGATGGGACGGTTGCTGTGGATCGGTCGTCAAGCAACGGTCGAGATAAACGGTCAGAGCTTCGGCAACCTGTTTTTCCAGCGTGTTGATGAGTTCCGGCGTGATTTCCGAAACGCGAGGCGTCTTAACCGTTTCGCTCTGTGACTCGCTGCTTCCGAGTACGGTCAACGTCTCCGCTCCGCTCAAGGAATGCTTTCCGCCGCCGAGTCCGAGCCGCGACAGGAGATTGCGAATGTCGACTTTGCCGAGGACACGTCGTTCGCCGGGAGCCGGAGCCGCGAACAACACCGTCTGTCGAATCGTTTCAATGTCGACGTCGTTTCCGCTCACCTCGGCGACATCCTGCAACAGCACCAATCCGTCACAGGAAACCGGCTCGCTCATGAAACGGATCTCGGCAGCGGACAGAGAACAACGAACAGTGAACAGTGAACAGTGAATAACGAACAGTGTACAAAGCAGTGAACAGTGAATAGTGAACAGTGAACAGTGTCTCATGATAACGTTCTCCATGGTTTTGCTTGAGTTCAATTTATCCGTTGTTCACTGTTCACTGTTCACTATTCACTATCTTTTGATTCCGATAACGGTTTGGAGCATTTGGTCGCCGGTCTGGGTCGACTTGCTGTTCAGTTCGTAAGTCCGTTGGGACGTGATCATGTCGATCAACTCGATCACCGGAGAAACGTTCGACATTTCGAGATACCCCTGCTTCAGGATACCGGAGCCGTTGCCGTCCATCGGCAGCGTGTCGGTCGGCGGCCCCGAAGAAGCGGTTTCCCGATACATGTTCTCACCGACACGGAGCAGCCCCTCGGGATTGATGAACGTCGCCAATTCGATTTGGCCGATAGGCTGCTCCTGTTGAATGTTTTGCTGGTCCCAAATCTGGACTTCGCCGGTCGGGGTGATTCCGACTTTCAGGGTTCCCGGTGGAATCGTGATCTGCGGATCGAGCGGCCGACCGGTCTCCGCGCTGCCGATCACCAACAAGCCGTTGGCGTTGATATTGAAATTACCGGCTCGGGTATAATATGTTTCGTTCGTGATCGGATCCATGGTCTTAAAAAAACCTTCGCCTCCGATCATCACGTCGAGGTCGCGTTCCGTTGACGTCGCGGAACCTTGCGAAAAATTCGCTTGGATGCTCGTGACGCGGGTTCCGACGCCGATCGCGATTCCCGTTGCCGTGAACTCGCCGTTAATGTCCTGCGAGCCGGGATAGCGAAGATTGTCGTAGTAAAGATCTTCGAAATTGCAACGTTGCTTTTTGTATGCCGTCGTTTCGGTGTTTGCGAGGTTGTTCGACACGGTGTTGAGCTTTTTTTCCATGCCCAACATGCCGGTTCCGGAGGTATAGATCGTTTGAAAAGGCATTTTTCGATTCGACGTTAACGGTTTTAGCCGCGTCGCCTGCGACGCGCTCTTGGGAACGGATGAGAATCCCTAACGTCTGTATCGGACGCAATGACTTTTCTCGTTAAAAAGAATGGATAAAATACAAAAGATTTTCCACAAAAAGCGATTGTTAGGGCAAACTAGGAAATATGGTGTTTTTGCGATGGAAGCGTTTGCCGATTTGGGCGGATAAAGGCCACAAGGGAACCACGGAAAACTCCGAAAACGAGCTGCGACCAGTGTTCGCAGTCCTAAAAAATCAAGAGATGTTTTCGGTCTCAACGACGTCAGGATGGATTATTCGAGGTGTCCTCAAGTATACAGAAAACTGCGAGAAATTACCTTTTTCGTTTTCAACCGAAAAGAGCCCCAAGTGGAGCGGTACTCCGCGTAACTTGGGGGTTGAAGCGGAAAAAACGTGTAGTTTGTCCCTGTTTGTAGTATACAACCTGTTCTGAGGGGCGTAGGGTTTAAAATGACCCATTGTTTTGAACTTTACAGGTTTCCTTTCATTGCGGAGTGCGGTGCTGCAATTGTCTCAGGTTCCCATTGACGCGAAGCGAACGGATGTTAAAATGACACAATCCTTTGGTATTACTTAGGGCGTCTCTGAAAGTTCCGAACAAAGCTGCGACCAGTGTTCGCAGTCCTTAAAAACAGAGATGTTTTCGATCTCAGCGACGTTGTGAGGGATTTTTCGAGATTCCCTTTATTGGAGTTTCTGACATTTTCCCCAAAGGCCAGATAGGACATATTAATATTGCCCGCGTAGCTCAACTGGCAGAGCGCAGCATTCGTAATGCTGAGGTTGAGGGTTCGATTCCCCCCGCGGGCTTTTTGCGAAATCGTTGAACTTCAACACTTTACGTCGACAAACCCAGAGCTTCGTCGGTGGCATTTTTTCCGAAAGATAAGGAGACGTCTCCTTATCTCACTTTCAAACGGGAAAGGTGTCACATGTCCAAAGAAAACAAGCCTAAAAAGATCACCAAGCG
>JAVBQW010000171.1:0-8092 GCA_031548665.1 Thermoguttaceae bacterium | reverse complement strand
ATAACAACTCCCACTATCAATAAAACCATACAACTTTTTTCTGTGCCGCGCCGGTCCGTAGGGGTTAATCGGTTTTGGGCTACCTGACGGGCGCGGCTCTTATTTGCCCCCGGATGAACCGCCAAAGGCCCCACCATGACGCAATACCTGTTACAATCCTTATTCGACGCAACATGGCAGGCAACCGCCCTGGCGGTCGTCGTTTTCCTCGTCGTGTTTTTGCTTCGGGAACGATTGCAACCGCGTTGGCGCTATCTCCTTTGGTGCGTCGTGCTGTTGCGGCTCGCGCTGCCGGTGCTGCCGGAAACGCCCTGGGGAATCTGGAGCGAAAAACGAACGACGACGCCGGCAATCGCGTCGACCGAACCGCCGAAACAAAATATTGTTACGGCGACGGCGTTCGATGCCGCAGAATTCACGCCGTCGGAAGAAATTTTGCCGATTATTTCCGACACTAAAAATATCTTGCCCGTCGAAATGAAAGTTTCACGGGTCGGTTTGCACTGGAAAACCGTTTTTCTGACCGTTTGGTTTTCCGGTATTATTTTTCTGTTCGTAAAATATTGTAGGAACGAATATCTTTTTCGGCGGCAATCCCGTTACTGGAAAACGCCCGACGATTCGGAACTGCTCGCCCTGTTCGAATCCTGCCGCCGGGAAACGGGCGTTCGCCGGAGTGTTCGTTTGAAGACGGCGACGGATGACGTCGGAGCGGGCTGCTTCGGTTTTTTTCGTCCGACGATCGTCCTGTCGGAATCCGCAACGAAAATACACGCTGGCGAGTTGCGGATGATCCTGCTCCATGAACTGGTTCACCTGAAACGCTTCGATCCGTTGGTGCTGCGGCTCTCGACGCTGCTGAGCCTGATTCACTGGCCGAATCCCTTGGTCTGGTTCGTGCTTTCCCGTCTGCAGCGG
Organism: Thermoguttaceae bacterium; assembly: GCA_031548665.1. Taxonomy (GTDB): domain Bacteria; phylum Planctomycetota; class Planctomycetia; order Pirellulales; family Thermoguttaceae; genus WRKP01. The sequence goes on along the minus strand of JAVBQW010000171.1, from coordinate 7,174 downwards.
GAACGGGAACTGGCCTGTGACGCGGCCGTTCTACATATTCTCGGACAACAAAAGCAGAAGGACTACGGCCTGGCCATTCTGGCGTTCGCGGAACTGTTTCCGTGTCGGGAACGCCTTCCCGGTCTGGTCGGTGTCTTTGAAAAAAACGGAACCGCGAGGAGGATCGACATGATCATCAAGTATAAACGTTCGAAATGGACCCATGCCTTGCTCGGAATTTTTCTGACCGTTTCGCTTGTCGCCGTCGGACTGACCAAGACCTCGGCGAAAGCGGAAAAACCGACCGACGACGGGAAAACGAATTTGCCCGAAGTTTCCGTAACGACTGAAAAGCCGACAACCCCGGAAACGGATTCAAAAGAACAATCGAATCAAATCCTCCTCAAGACCGTGGACGAAACCGGCAAGCCGTTGGGCAAGGTCGAGATTCGGGTTCTCATGGGGGATTTTAAAGACGAAAATCGAGCGAAAACGACTGACGACGCCGGGAACATGGTTCTCCTGTTGCCGGAATCGCCGAAGGAACTTTACGTCAGCGCGACCGCACCGGGCCGGGTGCCGCAAATCGTCTATTGGGAAAAGGAAGACATGGATTCCAATGTCAAAATTCCCGGCGAGGTCGTTTTTACGCTCCGCAAGGGAATCTCGATCGGCGGTCTCGTCGTCGATCAGGAAGGCAAACCGATCGAAGGGGCCGTTCTCAATATTCTTTCGCGGCCCAACGGTTACGGAATGCCGGGCCATCGGAAACCCGCCGACGGCCATATTCTCGCCTGGGGCGACGGCAAGCCGAACACCTTCGGCGGAATCACGTCCTGCAAGACCGACCGCAACGGCCGCTGGACGCTCGACAATGTCGCGGACGGCAAATTCTATCCGGTGGAAATCGAAATCAACCGTTCCGGTTACATGATGAACGATGAACTGGGCCGTACCTCGTTCGACATGCAAAACGATGCGCTGATCGAAAAACTGCGAAAAGGCGAATACCGTTTCGTCCTGAAGCACGGAATTTCCGTTTCGGGAACGGTCCGCGACCCGGTCGGCAAACCGATCAAGGACGCTTTGGTCGTTCCCGGCGGCGATTCGTTTTACTATCACGACGACCGGCAAAAAGCGGTTCGGACCGATGCCGAAGGAAAGTATCGGATCGATTCGCTCCGTTTCGGTTCCGGGACGATCACCGTCATCGCGGAAGGTTTTTCACCCGACATGAAACAGGCGAAATTCGAACAGAAAATGAAACCTCTCGATTTCGACCTGAAGCCGGGCAAAACGATTTCGTTCAAAATCGTCGACGAAACCGGCAAGCCCGTCCCGAAGGCTCAAGTGAATATCGGCAGCAATCCCGACAGTTGGTGGCGCGACGGCTCGAATTTGTACAACAAAGCCCGAAGCGGCGCGCCGCTGGATCCGAAAATCCCCGTCTATGCCGATGACAACGGCTTATATCGTTGGGATTGGGCACCCGAGGATAAGATTCGATACTCTTTCCATAAGGAAGGGTTTTTGATGAACTTTCCAAGCGAAATCAACTGGTTCGTTGCCCGACCGGAACCTTATGAAATCGTCCTGCACCATAGCAAAACATTCCGGGGAAGCGTCGTCGACGCCGAAACGAAACAGCCGATCAAGAAGTTCTCCGTCGTTTATGGAACGGTAACAAAGAATCAACCGGATACCGAAAATTATGTCTGGCAGACGCCGCAGGAGCAAACCTTCACCGGAGTCGAAACGTTTCAATATGTTCCGAATTTTCAGTACGACAAATACTGGCTCCGCTTCACGGCTAACGGTTACGAACCCTTCATCTCGGGACCGTATCCGCTCAGTGAAAAGCCGCCGGTCTTAAATGCCGCCATGAAACGGAAAGCCCCGGAAACAATGATTTCCGGACAAATTTTCCTGCCGAACGGCAAACCCGCCGCAAAGGCGCAAATTCTCGTTGCCAATGAACGTGAGTATGCAATCATTTCCCCGCCGAGTCTTTTCGATTCCACGAGAAATCGGCCTCGTGAACCTTCGATTTCGGACGAAAACGGCAAATTCCGTTTCGAGCCGCCGACGGACAAGGATTATCGGCTTTACGTCGCGCATCCCGACGGATTTGCGCAACTCGACAAGGCGGAAGTCAAGGACGGCATGACAATTCGGCTGCAAGCCTACGGCAGGCTCGAAATCAAGATTCCGTACGACACGAAGCCCGACGCTTACAACAGAGTTTCCCTCCGGATGCGGGACGAGACGACCTTCCGAACCGACGAAAACGGCAAGATGATTCCGATGCCGCCCAAAATGTTCGGACAGATTCTGTACCCGGCCATCATTCCGCCGGAAGGTAATATCGTCATCGAAAAAGTCGCACCGGGAACATACCTTTTCCAAAAACTGGCCCGTGACGAAAAATCGGGCATGGTTCGTAACGTCACGAATTTTTCCGTCGAGATCAAGCCCGGCGAAACGAAAAAATGGGACTTGACGTTTCCGAACGGCGTGAAACTGACCGCCCGGATTCGTTTGCCCGACGACTACGAAGACGAATTCACACCGGATGATTGGGCCGCCAGTCGGTTCAATCTTTCCATTGCGAACGCTCCCGACGGTCAACCGACCATGAACTGGCTCGAAAAAATCCGGCCTTCCAAAGACGATCCTCGTGAGGGAGTGGTTGAAATCGACCACGTCGTTCCCGGCCAATGCAATTGGAACGTGACGCTGAATAAGTACGAAAAGCCGGAAAAGAACCAACCGCATTTTCCGGGACGTGATTCGTTCGTCGGCGGCTTGATGAAAACCGCAACGATTCCGGAGTCCGGCGGCGACGCACCGACCGTGTTCGATCTCGGAACGATCGTCGTTCCGCGATTCAAAGCGAAGTAAGGCTTTCGTCAGACAATAGCGGCGGGCAAATTCCAGAGCCCGACGCGTCAGCGAGGGATTGTGCTCAAAACACTCGCTGACGCTTCGTGCTCTGTTTTTTTGCCGGTCATTTTCTGGCAAAAGCTTAAGGAAAGCGATTCGTTCGCTTCGTGGAATTAGGAACCGCGTCAAAATAACTTTTACAATCGTACAATATCGATCGGCGCTTCCCCCCGAGTTACGGCGCCGTATTGATTTTTCGGCCGCCTCCACTCGGGGCTCTTTTTCATACAAAACGAAACGCGACATTCTGCCCGTTTATAGTATATCGACCGTCAATCCGGCGGAGTACCGCCTCCTTTCCGGCTGTTATTGGATGAACATTATTTTGTTAACCTCAAGCCGAAATTTAATTTTGGGAAAATAAAAAGAATTTGCGGATTGTAGCGATTTTATGGCCGATATGGTTAATACCGGGAAAACTCTCGATGTTCCGTTTCATCACCCCCCAACGTGATTCGGCCATGTTTCGACTATTTTGCGTATTTTCTCTAGTTCTCCTTGCGGGCTGCCGAATGTGCGGCTCGCAATACGATTACTGTACTCCAGCCTTCACGAGCCGAGCCGATGATTATCGCGGCTGCGACGCCTATTATCGCTCCGGCTCCATTTTTCGCAGCGGCGAATTCGACTGCGATGAAGACGGTAACGTGGAATTCATCGGCGACCGCTCGATGAACGCCGGCAACTTCGGTATGACAACGCCGGTTGAGACGAAACGACCGACGCCACAAACACTGGAGCCGAAAAAATTGGGAAAACCATCAGTCGGTATTCCGTCGACGTCGCCGGCGCCGTCGCCGAACAGCAATTATTCGAACGGCATCCCCCCGGAAAATAATGTCTTGCCCTTCGAAAATCAGATTCCGAGTTCGCCGCCCCCTCCGCCGGCGCCGTCGACGGGGCCTCGCGGCTTCGAGTCGCCGTCGCTCGACCAGACCCGTGGTAATGGGCCGAACATTACCATTGAGGAACTTCGTCGCTTGGATCCGTCCGTCACCGACGTGCGAATTCTTAATATCGAGGATAATCTGAATCCCAAAACCGGCGCGCAGGTTCAATAAAAGATTGGGGACCGGGACCATAGGTCCCGGCTCCGGCAATTCCCGGGACCACAGGTCCCGGCTCTGCGGCTCTGCGGCTCTGCGGCTCTGCGGCTCTGCGGCTCCCCCTCTGTCGGATTGCTGCTTTGATAAGTACAATGACAGAATCTTTTTGGGGGAGTAACTCAGTGGTTAGAGTAGGCGACTCATAATCGCTTGGTCGGGGGTTCAAGTCCCTCCTCCCCTACTTTTTCCCTTCTTCCGTTGAGTGACAGCCCAAACCTCGCTTTGCGGCTCAACCGCAAACGCACCGCCGAGCGAGTTCCAAATTCATGCGATAGCCTGACGCTCCATGCCTCATCCAGACCGATCCCCGTCCGTCCCACGCCGTCCTTCGCGGTCTCTGCGGTCTCCTTTCGTCTTTTATCTGTTCGATGCGGCGTGTTTTTTTACGACTGTTTTGGCGGTCGTTTATCTCTGCCACGCCATCGGATATTCGTCGATCGGACGCCCTTGGGGAATGACGTCGACAATCGTCGCGGCCGTGCTGGGCGGCGGAATCAGCGTATTTCTCGGACGTTTGATGCGACAAGTCTTCGATATCGACGACGCGCGATGGATCTCCGGGTTTCTTGCCGTTCTCTGCCTCCTTTTGTTCGCATATCCGACCTTTCTTGAACATTCGTTGGAATTCGCTTTCAATCTTCCCCTGACCTTCAACTCGTCGCTCCGTGAAGAATCGACGCCGACCGGCAAGATAACGTTCCGCGACCATTTTGTTCGTCGTCACCCGGGCGTGGTCGCCGAATGGCGTTTCCTGTTCCTGTTGAACGATCCGACGCCTGGCAGAACGGCGAAGATTTCGGCGACGTTTTTCGACGGCGAACGCCGGGAGAAAACGACGGATTTCATATTGGAGTCGAATTCTCCACCGAAATTCGTCCAAGAAATCGGTTCCTACAACGTCGTCCTTTTTCATTATTCGGAAGGAACGCCCGTCCAGATCGCCGCTTTGGCGTCCGTGGTCTCCCACGGGCAAACGGCTTTGCTGTTCCACTTCGGACGTTTGGCCTGCCTGCTGCTGCCATTGGGGGCGCTCGCTCTCTGCTCCGCCGGATTGTTTCGGCTCTTTCAGAGACTGAGACGTTTTCAAGGAAAGTTTTCCCGCCCTTTTTCGGCGGACCTTGCTCCGGAACCGGAAACAACCTACGGCGGTTGGTTGCAGCTGACACGAAACGAATCGATCGCCTTGGGAATCGGAACGGTGCTGATGATCGTTTTCCGTCTCGGTTGGTTCGTCACGCCCTGGGTTTTTACCCGGGATGATGTTTCCCGACCATGGTTTTATGGAAAATTTCAAGCTTTGGAACTCTCCGTCTGGCTCGGCAGATACTCGACCGTTCCGTTTCACTGGTTTTTCGACTGGTTCACCGGTTGCACGATGATCGGAGCCCAGTATTTTTCCGCTCCTCTGGGCTTTGCCTGTCTCTGCCTTGTCGGACTCTACATCACCCGAATCTGGAAAGTTTCCGATTCCATCCTTATTTCCGTCGTTGTGATGCTGTGCTTGGGATATCATCCTTATATGCAGGAACTGTTGACCTATCGGGGAGCTCCCTTTTCTTATCCCAATTTTTTGTTGGTCGTCTTGTCGATGGCGTTGGTCCGTCCGAGGTTGGGTTCCATCGTCCTCTGGGCCTTCGTTTTCAGTTTCGGAGCGGCGACATACCAAACATATGCCAATGCCGCGGTCACCACTCTTTTGTTTGCCGTCGTGTTCGAAAGTTTGCGGGAACTGCGAAAACGAAAAACGCCGTCGTTCGCCAGAATTTTGCTGGCGACCAAAGTTTTCGAACGATTGGCCGTCATGGCGTTGGGAGTCGTGTTTTTCTTCTTTTGCCGCTCCCTGTTTTGGACGGTTTTCCCCTTGGAAGAATTCGGCTATCAACAAAGTTATGCCGAAACGATCAATTCGCTCCCTGCCTTGCAGGCAAAAATCGATGTGTTGATTTCCGAGTATCTTCGCGTGTATTTCCAAAACGATCTGTTGGTCCGCCTGCCGATGAAATTGGTTCTCTTGGCCCTACTCGTTCTGGTACTCGCCAAAATCGTCTTGGAAGGAAGAGGAGGAACGAACCATCAAGCGAAAAAGAAACGAATCTTCCTCGTCGCAATTCTTTGGGGTAGCGTGTTTTTGGCTTCCGTCGCCGGTCCGTTCGCCGCCTGGCTGCCCGTCCAATGGAATTTGACGCCGTACCGGGCCTTTATGTTCATCAGCGCGTTCTGGGCGGGAATCTTCGCCTTGGTCCTCCATGAATGGAAGACGCCCAAAGGCTTGAGAACCGCAATTCTTTGGATGATCGGTTTGGTGCTCTCCGGCTTTATGATCGTCTGCTCCCAGGCAAGTTACGATATCGCGAACATCGTTCTCCTCGACCGAAGCCGTGCCGGCCGGATCATCGGCGATTTGGAAAAGCATCCGGACTTCTCCAAAGTCAAACGGCTCTGCCTGCTCCCAATCGACGACAGCGGCAAGGGACATGATTACACGTTCCCCACTCAGGGAGTAACCGGAGTCTTCGGAAACAGTTATTCTTCGCTGGAAGGTTGGTCGACTGCCGAAACGTACAATTATTTGACCGGTTATAAATTCGAGACGCTTTGGGATTTCAGGGAGAAAATGCATTACGCCGACAAATACGAAAACATCCCGGTCTGGCCGGCGCCGGGCTCCATCGTCGTCGACGACGAAACGGCAATCATCCGGGTCAAGTAAGGACCTGTAACAAAATAACTTTTACAATCGTACATTTTTAACCACGAAATACGCGGAATAACGGAATAGACGGAAATGAAGAATTCCGTGTTTTTCCGTCCTTCCGTGTGTTCCGTGTTAAAAAACAAACGATGAAAATGTTCGTTTTTTTGTGCAATTGTAAAGGTTATTTTGACACGGCTCCTAACACTACAGCGCAAAGAGTTTTTTATTTCGGAGAACACGAAAATCACGAAAAGACGAAAGACACGAACAATTCGACGAGGAACAATATTGGGCTTCCGTTCGAAAGTTTTATACCCGGTTGATAGTCAGTGTAGAGTGATCAGTGTAGAGTACCGATTCGGCCAAATCATCCAATACGGTACTCTACACTCTACACTTTGTACTCTACACCCATTGTTTGGTGGGTATGTTTTTTTCGAGCGAAAGCCTT
>JAVBQW010000013.1:0-57315 GCA_031548665.1 Thermoguttaceae bacterium | reverse complement strand
TTCGGCTTTTTTCATGGTACACTGTGTTCGGTCGTTCGTCGATAAAATGTGTTGCAATTCCATTGCAACTTGTGTGGCAACAACATTTTATCACGACGACCTTCTTTGTGTACCAATGGCCGGGTGAAATTTCCGGGCTAGTCCCAATATCTCTCGGTAGCACCCAGATTGTCCCGACCGACAACACGAATAATTCAGATGAAGATGCTGAGATATTGCAGGTAAAAGCGATCAAGCAAGATGTGCGAGCCGCTATGCCAAGGTCTTTCAAAGAGACGATTGGTCAGAAAGAAATCATTGAGCAGCTTGAAGGTTCTCTTTCCTTGGCTAAAGTCAAAAATACACGGATGGACCATACGGCATTTTACGGTCCGCCGGGAATGGGGAAAACGAATTTTGCTTCTATCATTGCAAGCGAACTGGATTGCACAATCTACGCCTTCCATGGTGAAGATTTTGTGACCGTCGGGAATTTGAATGGAATTCTCATGAATCTGAAGCACGGTGACATTCTTTATATTGATGAGGTACATATGCTTGCAAAAAAACTTCAACATTCGCTCTTTGGAGCGATTGACAATCGAACGGTAACGGCAAGATGTGACGGCGAACTGTTTTCCTACGCAATTGACGATTTTTGTTTGTTGATTTCGACGACTGACGAGTACAGAATTATTGCACCGCTTCGTGATAGGATGCAATTACAACTGCATTTTGACTTTTATCCCGTTGACGAATTAGCGATAATCATCGAAAAACGCGCTGAGAGTCTAAAATGTTCCATTGAATCAAACGCAATTCAATGTGTTGCCGAGCGGAGTCGTGGAATTCCACGTTATGCCCTGAATTATTTTCAAGCGGCTTGGCAGCGTTCCCAGCAAGTCGACGCCGAGATGATTACGCTTGAGCATACGCTCAAAGCGTTCAAGGACATGAAGATTGATTCGCAAGGGCTGACACGAAATGAGCAAAAATACCTTGCGATTCTGGAGACAAAACCCTTGCGTCTCAATGTCATCGCGTCAAAAATGGGATTGCCGACAAAGACGGTCGCCGAGATTATCGAACCGTATTTGTTGCGAACCGAATTTATCACTAAGGATTCTACTTCTGGAGTTCGAAGTTTGAAAGAAAAGGGACAGCGACACTTACGCAGCTTGGGACTGGTCAAGATCGAACCTTAACCATTCTCTTGGTAGTGTGTGTTTCCCCAACGGCGGTTGAACCTTTCGGGTTCGCCGCCTTAACTATTTATTTGAATGATATTTATGAAAAATCAAGACAGCGCTGCGAGTCAAGGGAGTATGAGCTTCCTCAATAATTCGTGTGTCAGCGTTAAGGAAATGGCACAAATCGTCGGGCTTTCGCGTAGCAGGTTCAATCAATTGATCGGCACGGCGTTTCCAAAGCCGAAGTATATCGGAAAACGCCCCTATTACGATCAGGAAGATCAGGAAATTTGTTTGACAATCAAAGAACGACGCATCGGAATCAACGGAGAGCCGATTATGTTCCAGCAAAGAAACAACAATTCAGCGGAACAGCCGAAGCAAAGGACCGTAATAGGGAAAAAGCCGAAACAAATGAAGTTTGAATCCTTCTTCAAAAAGGTCAAAGCCTTCGGTTCTCCGGGCATTTCAGAGGAAACGATAAAACAGATAATCGGCGAATTATGTCCGAGCGGTCGGATCGACTTCGACGACGATCAACTCTTTCGTTCGGTTCTCGGTAGACTTGCCGAGAAATCGATGGGAAAGACCGTCTGAAAGCCGTCCAATTCGTGTATAATGTCTGGGGAGTGGGACTGCGGGTTTGATCGACCGATAGAATGAAATCTTGCGGCAGGTCATCAAATCCATTCCCCCTCCAACATTTCCGGTGTAATTCGGATGGGTTCGGAATAATTCTCATAGTTAACTTCGATTCCGAGATATTCCGACACTTTATCTCCCAATCCCCAATACATTGTATTTCGCTCGATTTTTGTTCGCTTGATCAGTCCAAGGTCGACCAAAGCATCCAAAAGCCTATACAATTCACTCCCTTTTCGTGGTTTCCAATCGAATTCCCGTCGAAAATGCTCGTCAAAATAAGACTTTGAGATAGGTTTTCCCCTGTTTGATTGTAGGAAACAGAGTTCCGTCAAGGAAAAAGCGATCTTCAAAGCATTTCCCCTCTGTTTTTTGGGAAGGAGTTTGGAAAGACTGTCGTTAATCTGGGTAATATACTCCTCTGGAAGAGCAGTGAGGTCTGGATTTGCCCCCACAATATTTATAGATGGTAAGATAACCTGACAACTTCCCAGCGGCTCCAGCACGTCCCGCCCTGTCGAAGTGAACCGATTTGCCGTCTTTCGCAGTTTTGCTTCCGACAATTCCCGATCATCAAGATACTTGAGTTGGACCGCGTTGGTCACCAATTCCCTGATTCGTTTTTCCCGTTCATTCCGTGTCAAGGAAAAATAACTGGATTCTCGGCTTGATTCAGGTATCTTGTCAAGATTTCGTGTCAAGGAAGCGACGATCTCCTCTTCCGTTTTATTCTGAAATATCGCAATCCGCGAAACGACGCAACAAATCTTATTCAACGGAAAAATCTGGCTTCCTGAGAAATAGTCGACGATGTTTTGCCAGGCACGGTTCTTGAAACAGACCTCCTCCGTGGAAGCGATTCGCTCCATCGAACTTTTGGGTTCCGAAATCGGTAAATAATCGCCCGACTCGTACCAGTCGAAATTCAGTTCATCGGCTATCCACCGCAATGATGCATGTTCGTAAAACTCAGGATCGTTGAGAAAATCGAAAAGAACCGTCAGATTCGGCAATCGGTAAATTTTGTCCAAAACCTGGAGGTATTGCGTACAGCCGAACAGCTTGCAACAGGAATTTGCGGGATAAACTTCCGCTTCGATTCCAATACTCTTGAGTATATCGGTGAAAAACCGTCGCCCACCCGTAACGCTTTGCTGTCGTTCGCACCAAAAATCGAAATGAATCCCTGACAAGTCGGGTCGAAATTCAACGAACCATTTTATCCCTCTTTCTTTCAATTCCGTTTCGTTATCTAAGAGAAGTTGATAGAGAACGGAAAATTCTTTGATGATCTTTGGAGTATTTCGACACCCGTGATTGTCAAGATCGATACGGAACCAGTGCGAAACTTTCTTGAAGGTCAAAGCGATTGTTTGTCCCGTTCCGCGAAAATGCGCTGACATTGCCGCAAACGAGAGAGGATAACATCGTTCGTCGCCATAGCGGATTGCTTTTTTGAATCCGCGCCTTGCCGCTTTTTGCTGAAAATACCAGTCTTTTCGATAAGGATTCAACCGACAATAGAACCAAATCGCTGCTTCTTCCTCGCGATTCTTCACCGTTCGGGTGGCGTCTATCGAGAAAAGAGGGACGGTGCCAGTGAAATTGGGTGAACTTATCTGTTTCGTTCGTTTCGGTACTGCTCGGTCCTTCACAATCCTGTTCTGTTCGAGCCATTTATTTCTTGATAATGTCAATTCTTCCATTGGTAAACTCCATAATTCGAAGCTCCATTTTACCTTCTTTCCTCTATTCTGCAACAAAATTTTGATAAAATATCAGAGATAGGAGTATGGGGGTTCTCTTCAAGAATATGTAGGTGCTTTCAGCTGATTTTTTCTCAAGCAGAAAAGAAAAAACGCTGCGATTACAAAGGAGAATGAAGTGTCACTTCAGAAATAACCGACTTAACGAACTTTCAGCGTTATGACGCTTTCGACATAAGCAGCATAACTCCGTTTTCGATGTAATTCGGTTTGGATCAAACAGAGAATTACATGAAATCGCGATTGCACACTTAAGGCATGTGGCGGCAATGGGCAACCTTGGATTAGATGAGCATAATTAAAAACGGCAAAATAGTTTTCGTTTCAAACCAATCGGCAGAAACGATCAAGCACGCCAAGGCGATACTTTTTGAGCGGCGGTCGACATTTTAGCCCCTTGGTGCGCAATTCGACTTCCGTGTAAAAACACTCCTCAAAGTCCGCTTCCACCAATTTGCAATTTTTTCGAATTGACTCGTTTGGTGGAAGTGATAACCTCCTCCGTTCCTCATTGATCTTCTATCGTATCAACTGATTCAGTCATCTTGTAGGGGTAGTGTAGGAATTTTTGTCCGCAACGGCTTTGAAGCTCCGCTGTTTCTTGAGCCAACGGAAAATATTTTCCACAAATTTTCTTTTTCGGAGGAGAAATTATGTAGGTGGTGCATACATAATGGAAAAGGAGATTTACAATGGAAAAGAAAAAGTACGGTTTAGCGGAAGCTGCAAGGATGATCGGTATAAAACCGCATCGTTTGAAGTACGCAATTACAAATCGCGATGTCAAAGACGCTTCGTCGACATTCTTGGGGAAGCGGGTATTCACTGAAGATGACATTCAGCGATTGAGAGAACACTTTCAATGTCAGGAAAAGAAACAAAGAGGAAATGATGAAGTATAAATTTCAGTACATGAGTTTGACGGAACTTGGACAGTTGTTCTACAAAGACAATAAAAGTCCCATATGCGCCAGTTCGCACGACGTCGGTCGCTGGTTGATCTCGATAGGTCTTCGCGATGGAAATAAATTGCCGAGCCATAGGTCACTGTCCGAAGGCTTTGTCATCCAAAAATGTTCCGGTCCGCAAGGAAATATCCCGAACTATTATTGGGATTCCGTTAGAACGATCGAGGAGCTTGAAAAAGGTGGGTATAAACGGCTGCCAAACCCACCGCAAAACTTAATTCGACATGGAAAAGCAGATGGTCCCTATGTTTACATATGGAGTGACAACCTCAACGGTTACAACATAAAGTCGTCAAGCGGCTTAATTGCAGCGACAGTGTATGATTGCGAAAATGCAATGGAAATCACACGCATTTTGAACATGTATGACTTGTTTGAAAAGAAAAACGAATGGAACGACACCATGAGCAAAAATGAAAAAGATTGCGCTGAAAATATGCTTGACAAAGAAGATGAATACCGAAGTGAATACCGCGAAAAACATGTCCCAGTAGGGTTTATCAAAAGAATCGAACCTCTCTCGAAAGAAATCGAACGCTGTATGGAGAAGCAGGATTTCGAATGTGCGAATGATTTACTGGAAGAGGGAATCGGCATGATTCAGAATGAAATCCGAGACGACTATTGTGTTGGGGTTTTAGCCGCTTATCTGATTGCCTCGGCTCATTATTGTTTTGCTATTGAGGGAGTGCAGCGTGCGTATGATTTATTCGGTTCCACATGGGAAAGTCTCGTCAAGGAAGGCGATACTATCCTGTTGAACTCATGGGTGTTTTGGTGCAATAATATAACGATTCAGAGAAGCCTCTATGCAGAATACTGATTTTTGCCTGGGATATAAAGTTTAAGCCGATGTTTCACCGGTCAACTGGACCGCCTCTCAGCCAGGAAAGTTAAGTGTTGACAAGAACAATACTTAACATTGAAAGAGGAGGGGATCATGTCCAAACAGAATGAAATCCAACAAAGGATCACCGATCAAATTATCGTGGCTCTCGAATCAGGAAGCATTTTGCCATGGAGGAAGCCATGGTCCGCCAAGTCGAATGTCGGTTATGCGTGCAATGTCATCTCGCAAAAACTGTACAGGGGAATCAATCCCATGCTCTTATCCCTCCATCAAAACCGTTTCGGATTCGAGAGCCGTCATTTTGGAACGTTCAATCAGTGGAAAAAACTAGGCGGGATTGTCAAACAGCGTCCTGCGGATGTTCGACCCGGCGAATGGGGCTGTCCGATTGTGTATTACAATATCATGACGAAAAAATACGGCGATCCTATTACCGGCATCGAAGTCGAGAGGAACATCCCCATTTTTCGTACATTTACAGTTTTTTCCGTCGAGCAAGTTTTGGGTGATCATCTCGACAAATACCGTGCTGACAAGGAAATCGTCGTCGAACATGATTTTATCGACTTCGAACCGGCTGAGCGCTTTCTCGCCAACTTGAATTTCGACGTTCGCTATGGAGGCAATAGCGCGTTTTACCGTGTCGGCGGACACATTCAAATGCCGCACAAATCGGCGTTTGAAAGTCCGAAGGATTTCTACGCGACTTTGTTTCACGAATGTATTCACAATACTTGTCACCTCCTTGGAATCAAGGAAAACTATGAAACCGAAGAATTGGTCGCTGAAATCGGGAGCTGCTATCTGCTGTCGGCGATCAATATTCCGTGTGGCGATAATCTTGACAACAGCAAAAGCTATCTCAAGCACTGGTTGTCACACTTGAAAAACGATCCGAAATACATATTTTTCGCGTCGGCGAAAGCCAGTCGGTGTGTTGATTACCTCATGAAGAAATCCGGTTTCATCGTCAGCCAGGAATCCGAAGAGGAATTGACAACGGCAACCGCCTGACAGGGCAATCGAAATGAATCTCGCCGATCTCCGAAGAAACCGGAATCGCTACATCGAACAGATGGTCAAGATGAACGACGAAAAACCGTCGCGCAATCTTGATCTTGTTCGAATCCAAATGGAAACCGCCTACAAATCTCGGAACGAAACGGCTCTGGAATCGTTGTACGAGGCGGAGGTCGTCGAATCAAATTCGATGCGGAATACGCCGTCAATTCGTAAGGACAAAAGTTGTGCAATAATAGGACACTTGGAGGACGGACAATCAACATCGCCCAATTGCTAGGACGAAATATTGAAAGGAACGATCATCATGTCAAAAACTGAAATAAACGACGTTGCTCCTTCGAAACTTTCCGATCTGGTAGGACAACGGGGAGTGGTCGAACAGGTCAAAGTCGCAATCGACGCAGCCCGTGCCGATAACCGTCGAATGGATCATGCTCTTTTCCTTGGTCCTCCCGGAATGGGAAAAAGTCAAGTTGCTCGGTGCATCTGCGAAGAAATGGGAACGGGATATGTCGAAGTTCTCGGACAGTCGATCAAAACCGACGCCGATTTCAACGCTCTGCTTCTCAAGGCAAAGGATCGGGACTTGATTTTTGTTGACGAAATTCACGAAATGAACAAGTCGTTTCAAACAAAATTGTATCTTGCCTTGGACCAACGGCGCATCGTCGCTTCGACAGGCAAAACAATGATTTTCCTTCAAATTTCCGACTTCACGCTTCTCGGTGCCACCAGTGAGGAATATTGCATTTTGCAACCACTCCGCGACCGAATGCGGCTGACTCTGCGCTACAATTATTATTCAGAAAGTGAACTCGACTTGATTATTCGGAACCGCGCCGATTCCTTGGAGTGGATCATCGAACGGAAAATTTTGCCGGAAATATCACGGCGTTCAAGGGGAACTCCACGGTTGGCACTCCGTTTGCTGCAATCAGCCAGACGTGTATCTCGTTCGGAAAACGAAGTGACGATTCGACTTGAACACCTTCGGCGGGCTTGTGAATTGGAATCCATCGACAGTTTGGGACTCGGTCCCGTCGAGCAAAAGTACATTCAACAGCTTTCCGAAGGTCCGTTACGGCTGAATGTTCTCGCTTCAATCATCGGACTTCCGGCTCGGACAATCAGTGAGGTCACGGAACCTTTTTTGCAGCGGATCGGTCTTATCTGCAAAAATGAACAAGGTTTGCGTCAACTTACCCAATCAGGACACGATCATCTTCTTTGCCAGGAACCATAATATGAGTAACACCGAACTCCGATCTTTCATCACGGTCAGCGACATGGCTCGCGCCGTTGGTCTTAGCCGTTCCCGTTTTTATTCTCTCATCGGCACGGTCTTTCCGGCGCCGGTCAAATCGGAACACTCAACGCGATCTTTCTACGACGAAGAAGGGCAGCGCCGTTGTTTGTCGATTCGGAAAAACAATGTCGGCATCGACGGCAAACCGATTCTCTTTCAAACAAAGTCCGTTCCGTCAGGAGCAAAGCGATCTTCCAAGCCGAAGTTCTCGAAATACGCCTCGTTAATCGAATCGCTCGTCGCTCTTGGACTTTCCGGCATTTCCGAAAAGGAGGTCGAGCAAACGATCAAGGCTTGTTTTCCTTCCGGAATTTGCGGAGTTTGCGAGGATGAAGTGCTTCGAACCACCTTTGTCGAACTCTCAAGTCGTCAGCCAGGGTGAAACTGAGCCGATAAGGTCAGCCGATAATACACCTTATCGGAACAATATCGTCCAATAAGTGTCTTACATGTGTCCTACTTCCGTCCCGAAACCGTCCAAAACTGTGGTGATAATGTTATGTCAAGCCAATTCGATGAATTTTTGAACAGCTCCGACTTTTCCAATCACAGCCGCCGAGCCTTCCTTGCGGACCTCCGGAAATTTTCAAGTTGGTTCGAAGAACGAAACAAGGAATCGTTCGCTCTTTCCAGAGTAACGACACGCGACGTTGTTGACTTCCGAAGTCATCTTCAAAACGTGGAGAAAAAAGCGGTGTCGACGATCAACCGAAATCTCGTCACGGTTCGCCGATTCTTCCAATGGGGCGTCGATCACGGATTGATTGTATTGAATCCAGTGAAGGGCGTCAAGGAAATCCGGAAACAAATTCCTGCCCCAAAAGGTTTAGAACCGAACCAAGTGCGTCGACTCTTACGCGAAATAGAATTGAGAGACGATGTTCGAAGCGGGGCAATCTTTTCTGTCCTTCTCTATTGTGGCTGTCGTGTCGGCGATCTTTGTGGAATTGAACTTTCCGATTTGACGATATCCGAACGATCTGGTTCCGTTGTATTCAGACATGGAAAAGGAAATAAGTACCGAACGGTTCCGCTTCCGCTGGCGGCAAGAAAAGCGGTCTCGGCATATCTTGCAATCCGTCCTGAATCATCTTCGACTCGATTGTTCCTTGGTGAAAGAGGACCACTGACGGATCGTGCGATCAGGGTGTTGTGTGAAAAGTACGGTCGGTTTTGCTGTTTCGAAATACATCCTCATCTTTTGAGACACACCTTTTCCCATAAATTCCTTGCCGACAACCAAAATGATCTCGTTTCATTATCTCAAATTTTGGGACATGAATCTTTGAACACAACAGCCAGGTATACAAAGAGAACCGATGAGGAACTTGGAAACGCTGCTGAAAATGTCAACTATTGAAAACATTTTGTCGGATTTTTGAAAACGGAATAATTTCGACAAATATTCTCATGCCTGCAATCAGGGGCAGGGGAGATAGAGCAATACCGCCTTAGCTTATTAGCTAAAGTCGATTTCGAAAAAACCGACGATCCCGTTTATGTATACCCCTGGCGGTTTTTTTCTTCTCTTCTCGAAAAAATCGGGACGAAAACCATATATATATCGGAAAAGGAGAACGAAATATGCTGATACCGAACGAATACGACGTAAAATGGATTGACAGTATCGCCGAATCGTTGCAAGAAATGAAGGACAAGGACTCTTTTGAAGAATGTTTCAAATTCTCGGTGAACCTTGTTCGCCGATGTTGTGACGACAAGTATACGAAAACGAATTTCCTTGCGTATCTGTTGTTCCTGCGTGTAAAAATCGGTTACGGAATGGACGAGAAACTGCTTGATGAATGTTGTGAACTTGTGGAAGGTATCATCAACTTCGACCAGCGACGGGTAACAATATCGGGACTTCATCTTTCGATCAACCGTATCCACCGATTCGATCTCCGTGAAAAATTGGATAGGTGGTTTCGGCAAGTTTGAGAAATTGATCGGGAATCATTTCGCGGATGGAACATCGGTCGATGTTTTATTATCCAAGTCTTTACCTTGTATAACGATCTTGGAGAAGCCAATATCGGAAGCCTCCTCTTGTTTTTTTAAGACGACACTGTGTATGGCAATTGTGAACCCAGATGATTTATTAATTTGAGGAACATCGATGCATCCTTCTCGATGTCCATCTACAAATTTTTTCCACAAAGCGTTTTGGAAAGAGCCGTTTTCTGCCCACCTTGAAAAGCATCCGTTTATATGACAATACACAATGAACCCTTTGGTCGAAGTATCTGCATTATCCCCGTTCAGATACGATTGACCTTCACCGAAGGCGAACCTTATTTCAGCGAGGAAACGCCAATCTGCCGATGCAAAATGTTCAAGAGTTTCAATTTCAGTAATAATTTCAATAGGTAATTTCAATTTTTTGCAGTATTGCACTGAACATCCACCACCCCCCCAAGGATCGGGACCAGACCGCATAACAAGACGTCCCGCAGTTTTATCCAGAGACAACCTATCCTTTGAACGCCCGCGTAAAATGAAGATATTGTCCAGTATATCGTCCAAAGAATTGTATTTCTTAAATTCGAGAACTGTCGTAACGATTCCGTCATCTGTTCTCCACGATTTCGTGTTTTTGAAGATGCTGACGGGTTGACCGGGGAAATTTTTCGGCAACGGCGTCTTGGTTCTTTCGAGCTTATAGAAGCATTTGGCGTTCTCGTCAAGTTTCGCTGTAATTCGAAAGACCTCTTTTTCTGGCTCAATAACCTCTGGTACGGATTCATCTTCGAACGGGTCTTCCGTTTTCTCCTCAACCATTTTCGTTTTGATCGGTTCGGCAACCGCGACGACTTCTTTCTCCGTTCTCCGTTGAGGCGACTTATCGCACCAATAATCGATTCCGAAAGCGATCAAACCGATGAAAATGAAAATTGAAAAGCCGATCAGGAATGACTGTTTGGGCATAGTGTTTATGTGTTGAAAATATCAAGTGATTGGATGGAAAATCAAGCGATTGGATGAAAAATGCAACTCTTGACCCAACAGGAACCATATCGCATTGGATTGGTTCCTGTGGGGGTTTTCGTAACAAGCGTCACTTCTTATGATCCTCCGTTCCCTTGAGATGAGAGGAGTATTCGTCGACCTTCATTTTCAGCGTCTCGTCGGCATTGGACAAGGTCGCGGCGATTCCGTACAAGTGAAGAGCCGACGCGATATTCGTTTTGCATTCCATTTCACTCTTCAGCCAGGACAACATTTGATTTCGCTGCGCATTTTGTCCGCAAGAGTTGGAATTCGGTTCGCAACTGTTATTATTGCACGCCGTATCGCATGAACCACCTGCAGGCGCGTTCAAGCGAGAGATTTCGTACTCCATAATACCTTGCAGACAGTACATGGCAAGGGCGGCACATTTCTCGGCGTCTTTGGAACATCCATGCTTCTTCAAGAGAGCGGAACGTTCCAAGAGTAATCGAACATATTCCAGCGCGGACAATGCCGAATCGCACTTCATCGAGCAGATTGCATCGTAGTTCTTCTCAGGCGTTTGGCAATTGTCGATGTTCCACTCAAGAATTTTCGTCACGGAGGAATTTTTCACCATCGGTATTTCGTCGGGACACTGTTCGACATAACTTGCGACTTTCTTCAGCACTGGTTCGGCATTCTGTAACGTCAGTTCGCTAATGTTTGAACACTCCTTGATGCGTTGCTCCCATACGAGTTGCATAGCAGTGTAATGAACCTCTTTTGTTTTTGTAGAGTACACGTTTATTCCATCCACCACATTGCACTCTTGATACGATATTGTTCTCGCTCTTTGCTCATATACTGGTTTACGAACCCGATAAGCGATCTGTTGTTGATTCGCAATACAATCCTTTCCATCTTCGAGGAGTTCGCCGTTATTGTCAATTTGTTTCTCAAGAGAACCAGCGGGAAGAAACCCGTCGAATTTGACCGCTTCACATACCGGTGTAGGTGCTGGCGCTACAGCTACGGGTACCTGTACAGCCTCTTCCGGAACATTGTTTGTCTTTTCTCCAGTTTTCACTCCTTTCTCTTCCAGAAATTTTACGGCGTCGGCGTTGTTTGCGCCTTTGGCGAGTTCCAGTGCGTTGCTGCCGCACCCCGCTTTTACATGAAGGTCGGCTCCCAGTTCGGCAAGAGTCTTGACAACATCGATCTTGCTTCCCCAACAAACAGCACAATGGAGCGGCGTCATTCCTTGAGCGTCTTTCGCATTAATATCAGCACCTTGCGCAACAAGAGTCTTGATGACTTCGACATTGCGGTTCTTCAACGAACACTTGAGCGGCGTCATGTCGTTTTTGTTTTTCGCATTGATGTCCGATCCTTTGGAAAGGAGAAATTTCAAAACCTCGACATTTCCGTTACTTTCTGCCGCATAATGGAGCGGCTCACAACCTCTCTCCGATTTTGCATGAACATCGGCACCCTTTTCAACGAGAAATTTTACTGCTTCGATATTCCCGTTACGCTCTGCAGCGCGGTGGAGAGGCGAACAACCTTCCTTGTCCTTTGCTTGAATATCTGCGCCTTTAGCGAGAAGAAATCCGATCACCGCTGGTCCTTCGCTTTGGGCGGCTTTGAATAGAAGTGTGTTTCCATCCTTATCTGTCGCCTTAACATCGGTTCCATTTGCGGCACAAAATTTATCGATCTGCGTTTGATGGTCCATGGGTTTCGGCGCTCCCGTCGACGCCGCTGCTTTCTCTCCGGCTTTCGCACCCTTCTCTTCCAGAAACATCACCGCGTCGGCGTTGTTCGCTTCTTTCGCCAAGTCTAACGCGGTTTTGCCGTCATTGGTCTTTGCGTGAATGTCAGCACCTTTTTCTACAAGATATTCCACATATTTCACAACTTCGACATTCGGATTCGTCGTCGCCAAGTGAAGCGGCGTCCAGCCGTTGTTGTCTTTCGTATTGATGTCCGCGCCCTTTTCAATAAGATACTTTGCAACTTCGACATTATTAATATTGAATGTCTCCACGATCTGTTCCATCTTCCCCTTTTGAGAAGATATCCTTGTCATATAAATCACCATTACCGCCGAGCAGAGTGGTGTTCCCCCTCTATTGTCTTTCGCATGAATATCGGCTCCCTTTTCGACAAGGTACTTAGCGACTTCTACTTTCTGATTCCTCGCTGCTTCGTGGAGCGGCGTTCGTCCATTGTTGTCTATTGTATTGATGTCGATACCTTTATCAATAAGATACTTCACAACTTCGATATTCGAATTCCTTGCCGATGCGTGGAGAAGCGTCGCTCCCCTGTTGTCTTTTGCATGGACATTGGCGCCCTTTTCAATAAGGTACTTTAACACTTCGACATTTGAATTGCGTGCCGCCTCATGGAGAGGTGTTGTACCGCATTCGCCATTCGCGTTGATTTCGGCGCCTTTTTCAACAAGAAATTTTGTGATCTCGACATTTGGGTTTCCAGCTGCGTAGTAGAAAGGCGTGTAGTCATCATTGTTTTTTGCATGGATGTCAGCGCCTTTCGAAACGAGGAGCTTCACGATTTCGAGCGCATCTACATGTTGGTTTTGCGCCGCCCTATGGAGAGGGGTCCCGTTAAAGCCATTTTTCGCACGGACATCAGCTCCCTTGTCGACAAGAAATTTGACAACCGCTATTCCTTCACTGCGGGCGGCTTTATGGAGGAGCGTGTTTCCTTTATCCACCGCTTTGACGTCCGATCCATTTTCGTCGCAGAATTTATCGATCTGCGCTTGAGCGTCCGCTGATTTCAGAGCAGTCGATGAATCAGGTGTTTGTTCCTTAACTTGTGCTGCTTTTTGATTCGCATGAAGCGTTTCAGCAATGACTCGCAAAGCGGCGAGTCTATCGTGCGGCGACTTGATTTTGTTGAGGATGGGCTTAAGCCGTTCCGATTGTCCGCTTCGCAGCAACACAGGAAGGATCTCATCGAATTCGCTCCAAAAGGGAAATTCGCTGTAGGTGCATTTTTCTTTGATTCGTTCAATTTGTTTCGTGAAATATTGTCTTTCATTTTCAGCGATGCTTTGAACCAGTTCCTTCACTTTCTTAATCGCATCTGTTGCGCAAAGGGTATCACCAAAGAGGAATGATATTTCCGCTACTTGAATGTACCCATTTATTTTTGCAACTCCACCAATATTTTCGAGGCGTTTTTCGTAGCGGTTTATAACTTGTTTTGGCGAAACCGTATCGTCAAGTAGAATCTCTTGTTTGTAAATTTCCGCAAAAGGAAAAGGATATCGTGCGTCATTCCACAAATCCCGTGCGGTCGTCATGTCGTTCATCGCAAAGAATAGCAGTGCTATATCGCGATTGTAACTGGGATAGACCTTGGTTTCTTTGACCTCAGCGGCGATTTTTTTTGCTTGTGCTAAATCACCGACGGAAACATATTGAAGAGCGAGCCATGTCAGCGAACCCGTCTTTATATCTACATCATCGTTTCCGATGCGACTGATAGCGGATTGAGCCTCGTCGAACATATTCGCTTTGAGCCATGTGCGGGCGATCCATGAACAAATAAAGACGTTTCCTGCTGGTTCGGCGTTCTCAAGTAGCTCTTTGGCTTTTTTCACGTTACCCATTTTCAAGTAAGCAGCGCCGAGACATTGCAAAGCCCTTCCTCGGTTCTCATTTTTTTCCGCCGTCAATAGGGCTGTTGCGTCGTCACCTAAAGCCGCATAACAGGCGGCAAGCATGTTGCGGGTGCCGTAGAACATTTTGGCATTGTAATCAGTGTCGTCGACAATTATTTTGACAATATCGTTACATCCTGTTTTAATTGCCCGATATGCAATTTGTATTTTATTGTCAAATCTGTCCTTGTCATCCGTTATTGCTTCATTCAGTTTCAGGGATTTCTCAAAGGATTTTCTTGTTTCGTCTGTTTCTCCGGCATCATATTGAATGACGGCGTAATCGGCGTAAGCACACGGCAAATTACCCAAAGCGAGTGGTGTGGGGTGCGTCTTTTCAAATCGCTCAATAGCTTTTTTCGCTTCGTCCAGAACGAATTTCAAGTCGACCGAACGGGACATGTCAATGGGAAAATCATCTGACGATTCTTTTTCGTCTTTTTGTACGACTTCCTTGGCGTTGGCTGGCGGAGCAACCGTTTCTTTAACAACGACAGGTGGATCATTATCCTTTCCGCCGTTCTTGATCCAGTCTTGATCTTCATCCGAAAATCGAATGATCTTCACCTTCATCTCTTTGCCGTCCTTGAGTCGAATCTTGACGGTATCCGTGTCTTTTTCGAACGAAATATATTCGGCTTCAATCACCTTTCCGTTGGTTCCACGGAAATTTCGCATCTCCCCGTAGGAAGTGCTTTGAATCAACAAGACAACCAGAATCGTACACAATGTGATAAATTGTTTCATAAAATAGTTCCTTTTTGTTAATGATCGTTTTCCCAGTTTAAATCGTTACAGCTTGTCCACACATCCACTCTGTTTCGATGACAATAATCGTAGGTTTCATAGTCGGTCACCATGGTCAGGATATTGACTCCATGGTACATCGCGAACCAAATAACCGTTGGAACACTCAAATACGATACAAACGCGACGAGCAGCATCTGATCACTCATGTTCGCAAGGACCGCGCAAGGCACCGAGAGGACCGCCCATGACCAAAAATACCACCGACCCATCACTTTGTGATAAGTCGAGAATCCGCAACCCGCTTGCATCGCCTCAAACATACGCCAACCAACAAAAAGTATTCCGGGCAACATCATGCAACCGAAATAGACCAGCGAAATCCGTGCGAACGGCGAACTCAAGACGAGGTACAAAATCAAATACAAAGTCCAAAGTGTTCTGAGCATCGGTTTTCTCCAAGGGAATATTTATCTTTGCGCTTTACATTCCCCTGGTCAAACTCTTCTCACCTATAACAACATAAAGAGGAGGTGTGAATCAAAAACGGCTTGTTCACCTTTTCCGTTGACGCAAAGCCTTACCACGGAAGGAATAAAAAAATTCAAAAATATTTTCGGGAAAGATTACCAAAATAAAAAACATTCAGTCCCAAAACTTTCGATGAACGGCAGGTTTCTGCCAGGACTCCATAAGAAGAGGGACGCTCGCCGACTTGGATACGAAGGTCGATTCCGACTGCCATCGGAAGCCTGTGCGCAAGCACACACGCCACGGAGGTCCGTAAGGATTCCGTGTCTTCCTCCGCACGTACCTCAACGAGACGCCCCAATGGCGTGACGTCCGAGGTACATTTCTCTTTGCCGCTCGCTCCCGAAAATTCGGTGGCAGTGAACTCGCGGCTATCCAAGTCTCAACGTGCGAAATGTCTGATTGTAAAATGTCCGAAATCTATCGGACCTTCTCATTCTACCACCGCGATTTTCCAGAAACAATCAGGGCGTCAGAGAAGAACACAGACAGAACCTGAGCAGGACATTCGTAGAATCGCCAAAGCCTTCAGGAAAAGGTTTTCAGCGACGCCTTGACCGTTTCATGGTAGGCGTTGTAGAGATATTCAGCACCGTCGGCTGAAACCGTGAGGGTCTCAGGAAAGTCGGCGTTAGGATTACACTTTTGCAGGTTTATTGTGTAGAACATCCTGCCAAAACCTGCCGTCTTTATCTGTTTCAGTTTCGTTTTCGGCAAATTCGTGTTGATTTCGAGCTTTTCCTGCAACTTGGCAAGAATCAAAAACGCTCGAACCGTCTTGAATGGAGACAAAACGATATATCTTTCAGCCAGTTTTCGGACACGATTCTGACACTCGTTATACATGGCTGAATCGTCAAAACACCCGATCCAATCGCCGTCATCGAATCTGGCGTAATAGTTGCATGTGAACAGTGAATCTCGTATTCCTTCATCTGCCTGCCGAATTCTGTCGATTTCATCGCCCAAAGTCGCTGTCAGTTCCTTGGCAAAGTTGGAATCGGATTCCATCAACCGTACCGCATGATCGTAAAATATCTCGGTTTGCGCCGGCGCAGAGTAATCATCTCGAAGTTTTTCCAGAGAACCATCGGCAAAATCTATGTCAAGGAGTTTTGTGAACAATCCATTCAGAAAATTCTCAAATTTATCGAATTGCTCGTCGATCCTTTCCAAGAGATTGCAGACGCCACTATTCTCGGACATTTCTTCTTCAGTTGTCAGCCAAATGATCAAGAGCCGGATTTTTTTGTCGGTTCGGGTCGGACGACCATTAATTTTATGATTCGGGCTTTTTCCGATTTGAGATAATACTCGCCATTTTCGGGTTTCAAGTCTGAGTTCAAGGCGACAGCCTTGGCGAAAAATGACGGATGCAATCCCAGTTCCCTCGCCATATCGTTTTGCGTTAAACCCGCACCCCCTTTGTCGACCGACCGCCGATACTCCTTGATAATTGCAGGTATTTCATCTTTGTGGAAAAAGGTTTTCTCAGAGCCGAGAACACGATATTTGGGAATGAAAATATCAATGCTCCCTTTCGACAATCGGAGTAGTTTCTGGTAATCACACGGAACCTCTTTGTCGATTTCCTTCGCCATTTCCCGAATGTTCAACAGTCCTAATTGTTTTCGAAACCCCAGAAACTTGTCCATACTTCGGGTTCGGGCGGAGGTTTCATCCTTCGGTTCGGCGTATTCCTCTTGTTTCTTTTTAGGTCTTCCCATTATGATTTTAATTTTAGATATGCGGCTTCAATTTTTATTAATAGAAGTATAATCGAAGCAAATTAAAAGTCAACAGAAAGAACTTGCCGTAAATAATATTAACAGACTTTGAATTATCGATAATCGACCACCGTTGACAACAACGAAAGAAAAACGGAAGTGTCCAACGAGTGAATCACTTCCGTCCAATGAGCGACAAACGACTGCATTGATAGTGTGCCGATTTTTCAAGTCGAATCGTGTTTTTTCCTTTCGTTTTCACGGTCGGCGGCGAGATTGAGAATGTCATTGACCGACATTCCCTTCCAAAGATTGTCCTGCCGCCATTCGGTATAGTCGAAAGTGCTTTCCCTAATCATGGAAATAAACATTTCCGCTTCGACAATGCCGAGCTTTTCCACAAGACATTTCATTCCGGAGCTCATAATAGCGTTGGCTGCAACATCGTTGATCATTTTAGGTTCCTCCAAATCTTCACAAACTCTATCGGATTCAGCAACTGAATCCGATCTGTTTTGTACTTCAATATCCGCTTGTCCGTCGTGATGAAATAGTCGCATTTCGCCGAAATCGCACATGCGATATGAGCGGCGTCGAACGATTTTATACCGGTCTCCATTATTCCAATTGCGATTTCGAGTATTTCAGGTTTCGTTTCATTGCCAACATGTTCTTGTGCGTATTTGTCGATAAACTGCAAGATGCTGTCTCTTTTGTACTCCGAGGGGTTTTCGACGATTTCCGAAAACAGAACGAACGAGCTTACCAACAGAATGTCTCCGTACTTGATGAGCGATTGAATGAATAATTTCGCCTCTGTTTCACGGAGTACCTTACTCTCGGTTGAAAGGTCGAACGGTCGATTGAAACAACAATTATCAAGGTAGACTTTCAGCATCGGGTTCCAAGCGGAATAGACGATTGGGGGCGTTTCCTTCATTATACCCAGAAAATTACCCGAAAAAAAGGTGCTTTCCGTCACGTCTCGCGGTAATGTTGCAAAAGAAAGGAAGGGAAACTGGCGGGGAAACCGAAGGGGCGACAATCGTTTGAGCCTGCAATTTACGGTATTTTCGACTTTGTTCTTCCATGCTGGGGGTCAGAAGGTCGCAGGTTCAAATCCTGTCGCCCCGATTTTCAAAAAGACAAAAATGCTGAATTTGTCTTTTTTTAAACTCTTGCCGTTTTTGGCTTTACGAAAGGAAGCCGAGAACGGCTTTTTTCATGTCCACTTCTTGTCAATTCTTGACTGATTATATAAACTTACGCTTTTTGTGCAAGGTAGTGCATCGGTGTGTACGGGCACGCAAGAACCGGCGCAAGAACGGGTCGGCGGAAAGGCCCGAAAAAGGCCCCGGAAACCGGGTCTAACTTGCTTCTTGAATCGCTTCTTGTTCCATCACGCCGCGCAAGAACCGTTTTTCCTCGGCGCAAGAACCGGCGCAAGAACGGGTTGCGTTGTAAGTCTAATAATATATTGATGTTAAATAGATGCACCACCCCGGTGCAGCGACAAGAAGCGACCAAGAATCGACCGCTGACATCGCTCAAACTCTCTCTTTCAGCTCGGCAAGCGGAAGGAAAACAGGCAAGCCCACGCCGGGGCGAGACTTGCCCCGTGCGCCACTTTCGCCTCCCCGGTCGGCTCTTTCCCGACCGGCAACCCGCCTCGCCCCGTTTTGCCGTATTTCACGATGTCGGAAGTCCCGTTTGACCGCTTTGCGGGATGAAAGTGTTCTTCAGTTACTCCGGGGACGCGGAAAGTGTTTTGAAATCACGGTTCTCGGCGCAAGTCAACGGATCGGATACAATAAGGTCTTCATCAATCATCATTCTGGAACTTGAAGAAACGAATATCATGTCCGACGTGAGCATCACTGCGAGACCGTTTTTCGAGAAGCACGGATTCCGCATCGTGAAAAAGCAAACTGTCCGAATCGGCGACGTTGAATTGACCAACTACAAAATGGAGGAATCGTTATGCAAATCGAAGTAACGAAAAACCCGTCGAAGGAAACGCTTGACAAACTCGGTTGCCGTGCATGGCCGATCTGGGAGAAGGCGCCGTCGACCTTTCCGTGGCACTACGACGAAAAGGAAACCTGCCTGCTTCTCGAAGGCAAGGTGACGGTCACGCCGAAGTGCGGCGAACCGGTGACATTCGGCAAGGGCGATCTCGTCGTCTTCCCGCAAGGGATGAGTTGCACCTGGAACGTACTCGAAGCCGTGCGGAAACATTACATGTTCGGCAAGTGATACCGACGCTGATTATCAAATGGCCATCGTGCTTGCTGAAAGGAGAATCATGAAAGACGTTTTCGCGAAACACTATATCATGTCCCACCTTCGGGAACGACCGGCACTTTATCTCAGAAAAAAGTCGATTTCGGATTTCTCCTTATTAATTCTTGGCTATGAATTGGCTTACATGGAAATCCGAAATGCCGCCGAACTTTATGAATCAACGCCGTTTCAGCCGGAGTTATCCCTTTTTATGCAATGGCTCTCATGGAAATATCGAATTCACTTTTATGCTGTTGTTACTGCATGATTGCGATGAAGAGGCCGCTTTTGATGCGTTCTGGAAAGAGTGGGATGAGTTTGCCTATTGGACGAATCGACGATAAAAACAACTTTCTTGATGAAAATGGAAAGATCATTCATCATCCAAAAAAAATATGGGATGATTACTGGCGACGACACCTTTCTGACAATCCTGATGAAGCCGAGGAAATTCGGCAACAGCCATTGAGCGATATGTTGGACGTTTATCTAAAGCATCCTCGGTGAAAGACGCAATAAATCAACAAGGGTTTTCCGAAAAACATGACCATCGACATTCAATCCTATTGCATCGACGACATGGCTGCCCAACTCGGTGTGTTGGCCGATTTTCGTTTGCGATATTTTCGCGAGTTTCCCTATCTCTATGTCGGGACAGCCGAGAACGAGCAGGAACATCTCGACGAGTATCTCGCCAATCCGACATCTCGATTGATCGTCGCAAAGGATGTCGCCGAAAACAAGACCGTCGGTGTCGCCATCGGAACGCTTCTTTCTTTCGAAACGGAAATCGTCAAACAAACCGGAGAGCAATTGCAACGGTACGGAATCGTCCCGGAGCGATTCTTTTACTTCGGAGAGATGATTTTCGAGCCGGAATACCGCAATCGGGGAATCGGCAAACGGATGCTCGAAACGCTGAAAAACATGGGGCGTGAGCAGGGTGCCGACCGGTTTTGTTTCCTCGCCGTCGCCAGAGAAGTGGACGACACTCGCCGTCCGGCCGCGTATGTCGATTCTTCGCTGATCTTCGAAAAGTTCGGCTTCGTGAAAACGCCGATTTTCGCGACATTCGAATGGCCGACGATTCAGCCGGACGGCAGTGTCGCTAAAATCGCCAACCGACTCGATTTATGGACCGACCGAATCCCAAACGGATAATATGACGATGCCTCACGACCAATCACGCCTGAAAGAATTGATTTCCGCCGACCGGATCGAAAAGCGGGTCGTCGAGCTGGCACAGCGGATTTCCGAGGATTTCGCGGCCAAAATCGAGGCCGACGGCAGACCGCTCATCCTGCTCGGTGTCCTCAAGGGCAGCTTCATGTTCCTTGCCGATTTTGCGCGACGAATATCCGTTCCGGTCGAAATCGAGTTCGTGTCAATGAGTAGTTACGGAAATCGCCTGGAGTCGTCGGGAGCGGTCGATTTGCGGCTTTCTCCCTCCGTCGAGCTTGCCGGTCGCCGTGTTCTGGTCGTGGAAGACATCGTCGATTCGGGCCGTTCCCTGGCGAAGCTGCTTGAGCATCTTCGGTCGCTCCAGCCGAAGGAAATCCGGCTCTGTGCTTTGCTCGACAAGCCGGAAGCACGGGTCGTCGCGGTTGACGTCGATTACATCGGATTCGAGGTTCCCCCAAAATTCGTCGTCGGTTACGGACTCGACGCCGCCCAGCAATATCGTGCGCTCGATGGAATTTTCGAACTGGAAACGCCATGAAAATCCGCGAGAGCGAAGTCAAAAGCATCCTGAACGCTCATTTTTCGGCCCAGCTTGCTGAAACGACCGGCTCAACCGTCGTCGGCACATCGGACAGAATGCCGTTGGCAGCGTCTTCCATTGCCGATTTCAAGATCATCCTCGCTTCTTCGGATTTGGATTTCGGGCATTCGATCAGGATTTCATCGTGGACGACGGCGACGATTTTCATCTCGCCGTCAATCCGGTCGACGAGCAGCCCCAACGCCTTTTTAATGATGTCCGCCGCCGTTCCCTGCACCGGGAGATTGGAACGCTCCGGCAACCCCGCTTCTTTTCGGAACATAAAACGACGACCGGTCAAAGTTCTTCCCTCGTCGGAAGATACGTTCATCACGTCACGATGCCAACGGGCGATACCACTATAGGTATCGAAAAATCGTTTCCTCGCCCCAAAACGTTTTTTGAACGGCAGGCGTTTCGGTGTACGGATAAAGTAATTGCAAAACTGCGTCCCGTTGCGCTTCGGTTCGTTCGAGCAGCTTCTGCCATTTCGCCCGGTTCAGATAAATACCGTGATATTCGATATGAGCAACGGCCCGAACGCACTGGAACTCGATCTCGGCAACCTTGGCAAGTCCGTTTCGATAAAGCAACGGAACCATCGCTTCACGCAAGCGGAGCAGGCTTTCAACCTCCCGTACAGAATGTAGATTTATCGTTTCAAGATCGATTGAATACTGACGAAGCAAAGCGTGAAAGCTAAAGTCTTCCGGATCGCCGGGCAAGTGAAGCACTTGCGCGGCCAGCGAAGCGTCGAACAACGGCTTGGGAAAAATGCCGAACGGAATCAGAAATTGCAGATCGGTCTTGGCGTCATGAAAAATCTTGACCGCCGATGTCGAAAAAAGCTCCCGAAGAGCGGCAGGAGCGAGTGTATCGAAATCAAGAACCAAAGTCGGGCAATCCTTCCCGGCAAGCAGCATGGAACGAATCCGGTCGACATGCGGATTATGGCCGGTCGTTTCAAGCCGAACGGCGATGATTCCGGCGGCGTGAAGTCGCGGAAAATACTGTCGCAGTTCGTCAGGGTTTGAAACACGGATTTCCGGCATGATCGTTTTCGATATCGATTCTATTCAAAGTCATTTTTCGTCATTATAAACGAGAAAAAAAAGTAATATAGGGCAACTCGACGCATCGCATCGAATCCGGTAAAATGACGTAAAATCCTCCTTCAATTTTTTCGGAAAACCATGCATCTCGTCGTCAACGATTTCAGTCTGTTTTCCGGTACCGACCTGGAAGTTTGTTCGAAGAAGCTGACCGAAATCAAACATTGACTCTGAATCCCACCATGAAACAAAAGATGTACAAAATCTGTCAAAGCTGTGCCATGCCGTTCAAACACGACCCGCAAGGAGGCGGTACCGAAGTCGACGGCACGAAATCGCCGATGTATTGCAGCTACTGTTACCAAGACGGCAAGTTCACCGACGACTTCAAGACTGCCGGGGAAATGCAAGAATTCTGCAAGGTGAAGCTCGTCGAGATGAAGTTCCCGCAAATCGTCGCTTGGCTCTTCACCCGAGGAATTCCGAAGCTGGAACGCTGGAAATCGAAATGAAAGGCCAACCATGATCATCGTTTTATTTGAAGTTACGATAAAAAAGGGTCGCTCCGTTCCCCGCTCCCGATTTCGCTGACGCTGCATGAAAAAATTCTCGATCTTGAACATTAGTAATACAGTATATCGTTTCATCGCGACAGATTTGCCTTTGTCTGGATATAACGGCGTGGGTCATACCAAGAGAAATCCCCTGTAAAACGAAGACTTGAAATAAGCATAACAGAAAAACGCTGTAAACGATCCTGTAGTACAGTCCGGCGGCGGTTTTCAGAACTCGCCAATCGCCGATGGGAAAAACGAGATTTTCCTGACTTTTCTCATATTTCTTTCACCGAACTCTCTTGTTTCTCCAATCGGCTTCGGCGATAATCGCTTTTGTCGGGTTTTTTTGAGAATCGCTTTTCTTTTATCGACCTTTGTCTATGAGTTTGACGGGCCGTTTGAGTATGTTGTTTCGGATGTTGTTTTTCGTTGCCGCCTTGTTCGAAGCGATGATCTTTTGGGGAGTCGCAGCGGCGGTTGAAGAACGTCCCAACATTTTGTGGTTGACCTGCGAAGACATCGGGCGTCATCTCGGCTGTTACGATTTTCCGACGACCGAAACGCCCCGCTTGGACCGTTTGGCCGAAAGCGGAATGCGATACCGTTTCGCCTGGTCGAACCATCCCGTTTGCGCTCCGGCTCGGACGACGATCATCACCGGCTGCTACCCCGCGTCGCTCGGCGCCGAACAGATGCGGAGCTTCGTGCCGATACCCGATTCGATCAAACTGTTTCCGGATTATCTCCGCCGAACCGGATATTATTGCTCTAATAATCAGAAAGAGGATTACAACGTTTATCCGCTCGACGGCAAAACCTGTTGGGATATGTCGAACAAAAAGGCCCATTGGCAAAACCGTGAACCGGGGCAACCGTTTTTCGCCGTGTTCAATTTCGAGATCACGCACGAATCGCAAATTCGTAACAAACACGAACTCCGGCGAGATCCGGACAAGACGCCGGTCCCGAAATATCACCCGGACATTCCGGAAGTCCGGCGGGACTGGGCCCAGTATCACGACCGGATCACCGAAATGGACGCCCGATGCGCGGAACGGCTTGACGAACTCGACAAGGCCGGATTGTCGGACAGTACGATTATTTTCTTCTACGGCGACCACGGCAGCGGGATGCCGCGTAACAAACGGACGCCGCTCGACTGCGGACTCGGCGTGCCGCTGCTCGTTTATTTTCCGCCGAAGTTCAAACATCTCGCCCCGAAAGAATATTCGGAACACGGAATCAGCGACCGGCTCGTTTCGTTCGTCGACCTGGCGCCGACGGTCTTGAGCCTCGCCGGAATCGAGCCGCCGAAAACCATGCAGGGCGTCGCCTTCGCCGGGAAGTTTGAAGGCAAGCCGCGAGAGTTCGTGTACGGATTCCGCGGCCGGATGGACGAACGAGCCGATCTGGTTCGCTCGGTTTCGGACGGACGGCATGTTTACGCACGGAATTATCACCCGGAGATTATTTATGGTTCTCGCAACGATTACATGTTCCAGACCCGGACGACGCAAGTTTGGCGGGAACTGTACGATCAAGGCAAACTGCCGCCGGAGCAGGCGTTTTTCTGGCAACTCAAACCGACGGAGGAATTGTACGATTTGAAAACCGATCCGGATGAAATCGTCAACTTGGCCGCTTCGCCGGAGCATCGTGAAATCCGTGACCGCCTGGAATCGGCGTTACGGAATAATCTGCTGGAAATCCGCGACGTGCAGTTTTTGCCCGAAAACATGCTGCATGAAAGATTCGCCGGTTCGACGCCGTACGAAATGGGACACGATCCGACGAAATATCCGTTCGAAAAAATTCTCGACGCCGCCGACTCCGCGACGGATCGAACGACACCGGATTCCGTACTGAAAGATTTGCTCACGGATTCCGAAGCCGCCGTTCGGTATTGGGGGACGATCGGCGTGCTGCTGCGGCTTGCCGACTCGGCAGGACCCGACGGGACCAAACCGACAAAAGATACGACGCAACTTCTCGAATCCTGGCGAAGCGTTTTGAATAAAATCGTCGACGACAAGGAATCGACGACTCGGACCGTCGCGGCGGAAATCCTCGGCCGTTACGGAAACGAAACCGACGTCGATGTCGCCGCGAAAATCCTTCTGGAAGAAGCCCGGTCCGATTCGCAGTACACGGTCTGGATCGCCCTCGAATCCTTGGACCGTTTCGCCTTTCGTTGCGAAAAATACAAGCCGGAAATCGAATCCCTGACCGACAGAACTTTTGAGGGACGCGTCAAACCGATTTACGGCAAAATCATGGAATCGGTCCGGCGACAATTAACGAAAGGCGATTAACGAACGAATCGATCGACGACAAACCTCACCCCGCTATACCCGAACGATGAAAAAGATTCACGTGACATTTTTGATGATTCTTGTTTCCTTGGCCTTCACGGCCGCCGCCTTTGCCGACGATCCCGGGTACACGGACACGCCGTTGATTCCCGGCTCAACTTGGCATGTTCACGATCAGGCCCGGCCGCAACCCAAAATCATTTCACCGGGAACCGGCGACCTCGGCGCGACGCCTCCGTCCGACGCCCTCGTCCTCTTCGACGGCAAAAACCTCGACCGCTGGGTTCGCTCCGACGGCAAACCGATCAAGGGCGGAATCGACGACGGAGCCTTCGATATCGTGAAAACCGGACAAATTCAAACGAAGGAAGATTTCGGCGATTTCCAACTTCACATTGAATGGCGAACGCCGGAACTCAAAGAAGGGTTCGATCGAATGAACCAAGGAAACAGCGGCGTTTTCCCGATGGGGATTTTCGAAATCCAAATCATCGAATCACAGGCGTCGTATATTTACGCCGACGGAAACGCCGGGGCAATTTACGGACAATATCCGCCCTCGGTCAATCCGGCTCGTAAACCGACGGAATGGCAGAGTTTCGACTTGTTCTTCACGGCCCCGAAATTCGACGGAGAAACGTTGAAATCGCCGGCCTTCGCAACATTATTGTACAACGGCGTCCTGGTCCAGAACCAACGACGAATACTCGGCTCGGTGCGGCATCGGGATGTTCCGGGACCCTATCCGATCAAAGAGAAAGGACCGCTGATGTTACAGGATCATCATTCCCCGGTCGAATTTCGCAACATTTGGATCAGGCCGTCGACGGAAACGATCGACGCTCCGTGATATCGCATAAAAAAACTCCCGCTGTCGCAAGAAAACGCCTCTTATCGAGATTGCAATGAAATTCCGTTATCTTTTTCTTGTCTTTGCTTTTATTGCTCCGCCATGGAATTCGGGATTGTCGTACGCAACAGAGCGTCCGAACGTCGTCCTGGTGGTCGTCGACGACATGGGATTCTCCGATCCCGGTTGTTACGGCGGCGAGATTGAGACGCCGAATCTCGACCGCTTGGCGGAACACGGTTTGCGGTTCACGCAGTTTTACAATACGGGTCGTTGTTGGCCGACCCGTTGCGGCCTGATGACCGGATATTATCCGCAACAGATTCGCATGGATCCCGTGAAGCGAGGGGCTCGACTGCCGGATTGGGCGCCGACGCTGCCGCATCATCTCAAGCCTCTCGGATACCGATGTTATCATGCCGGAAAATGGCACGTTAACGGGGCTCCGAAAGTCGTCGCCGACGGCGGTTTCGACCGATCTTATCATTTACAGGATCACGACAGGAATTTCAATCCGCAACGTCACGAAATCGACGACGAGCCGCAGCCGCCGGTTGAAAAGAACAGCGGGTATTACACGACGACGGCAATTGCCGAGCAGACGCTACGGCAACTCGACGACCACGCGAAAAATTTCGCCGCCCAACCGTTCTTCGTGTTCACGGCGTTCACGGTCCCTCATTTTCCGCTCCACGCCCCGCCGGGAGACATCGAAAAATATCGGGACAAATACTTGTCCGGCTGGGACAATATCCGTACGGAACGACATGAAAGATTGAAAAAACTCGGAATCGTGAATTGCCGACTTTCCGCACGAGAAGACGGCGTCGGTCCTCCTTATCGTTTCGCCAACGTTCCCGGCAACCTCGGAGACGGCGAAGTCCTGTTCCCGTTGGCTTGGAACACGCTCGACGAGGCACAGAAAAAATTCCAAGCGAACAAGATGGCGGTCCACGCCGCGATGGTCGACCGCATGGACAAAGAAGTCGGTCGAATCGTCACGAAAATTCAGGAGATGGGAGCGTGGGAGAACACGATCCTGTTTTTTCTCTCGGACAACGGCGCCTCGGCGGAGATCATGATTCGAGGTGATATGCACGATCCGGCAGCGGTCCCGGGTTCGGACGCGTCGTATCTCTGTCTCGGTCCCGGTTGGTCGACCGCCTCGAACACGCCGTTTCGCCGGCACAAAGTCTGGAATCACGAAGGCGGAATTTCGACGCCGCTGATCGTCCATTGGCCCAAGGGAATCACGAAGCCGGGAACGCTGCGTCACGACGTCGGACACGTCGTCGACATCGTGCCGACGATTCTCGAATCGGTCGGTCTCGATCCGTCGAAAATTTCTTCCGATGGAACGGGGCCAAAGTATTCGGGACGGAGTCTTCTCCCCGCAATTCTCGGAACGATCAAAGAAGCCGATCGGGATGACGTTTATTTCGAACACGAAGGCAACGCGGCGCTACGGTGCGGCGATTGGAAAATTCTGTACACGAAAACCGGCGAACCGAAGGAAGCCGTTTTCGCGGACAAAAGCGACGGAACCGCTGGCTGGTCCCTGTACGATTTGAGTAC
This sequence comes from Thermoguttaceae bacterium, assembly GCA_031548665.1. Lineage (GTDB taxonomy): Bacteria > Planctomycetota > Planctomycetia > Pirellulales > Thermoguttaceae > WRKP01. The sequence goes on along the minus strand of JAVBQW010000013.1, from coordinate 29,567 downwards.
CGACCGTTGCGAACAAAACGACTTGGCGGCGAAACATCCCGAAAAGCTCGTTCAAATGGTTGTTCGGTGGAAAGAACTCAATAAAACGTTTCGAAAACAGGCCGAATAATTTATCGGATGCCCGGTAAAAACATCCGCGACCGCGGCTGGATGAAAGAGATCCCGCCCCAATGAACAGGCACGTTTCAGAGGCCGACGCTTTTCAGAGCCCAACACGTCAGCGAGGGACCGGATTCGAAATATATTTATTTATCAATCAACAAACCATATCGAAAGGATTCCATAAAATGAAACGTTTTCTCTTGTTCCTTTCCGTAATTTTCCCGGCCGCGTTTTTTGTCGCCGTTTCACGCGGAGCGGAGCAACCGAATATCGTCTATATTTTCGCGGACGATATGGGTTACGGCGACGTGTCGTTACTGAACGAAAAAAGCAAGATTCCCACGCCGAATATCGATTCGTTGGGACGAGAGGGAATTCGTTTCACCGACGCGCACTCCGTTTGCTCGGTTTGTACGCCGTCTCGTTACGGCGTCGTTACCGGGCGTTATCCGATGCGAACCGCCGTGAAGTCGATGGTCTTGAACGGTTACGCGCCGCCGATCATCGAGCCTGGCCGGCTGACCGTTGCGCAAATGCTTCGCTCGAAAGGCTATGATACCGCGATCTTCGGAAAATGGCATCTCGGCATCGGTTGGGCGACCAAGGACGGCGACCCGCTTCCGCCCCGGCTCGGACAACTGGATCGAACGAAAGAAGCGGCCCGGGAATCGGAACGCGTCGATTTTACGAAACCGTTTATCGGCGGACCACTGACGGCGGGGTTCGACAAGTATTTCGGAATCGCCTCTTCGCTGGACATGCATCCCTACGTTTTTTTGGAGAACGATCACGTCACGGAATTGCCGACCGCTCTCAAACAAAACGATCCGCCGCGTCTCGGACCGGCCGGACCGAACTTCGAACCGGTTGACGTGCTGCCGACGTTGACGCGAAAAGCCGTCGAGTATATTGAAGAACACGCCGTCGGCAAGAACGCGAAACCGTTCTTCCTTTACATGCCGCTCAATGCGCCTCACACGCCGATCGTTCCGACCGAACAATGGAAAGGCAAAAACAGCATCGGCGATTACGGCGATTTCTGCATGCAAGTCGACGATTCCGTCGGCCAAGTTCTCGACGCCCTGAAACGGAGCGGCTTGTCGGAGAACACGCTGGTTTTCTACGCCTCGGACAACGGTTTTGCTCCGTACCTGAAACCGGAGAAGTACGAATCGCAGGGACATTACCCGAGTTACATTTATCGCGGTTACAAAGGTCAAAGCCATGAGGGCGGACACCGGATTCCGTTGCTCGTTCGCTGGCCGGGCAAGATCAAACCGGAGTCCGTTTGCGATCGGCTTGTCTCGCTCACCGACCTGATGCGAACCTGTGCGGAAATCGTCGACTTTCCACTGCCGGACAACGCAGCGGAAGATAGTATCAGCATGTTGCCGCTCTTTGCAGGCAAACCGTCCGAAAAAGGACGAACGGAACACGTCAGCTTGTCGCCGGACAACCGGGTTGTTTTTCGGTGTGATCATTGGAAGTTGATCGTTTCGGCATACACCCGGCTTGATCCGGTCAATCCGAAAGCGAAAACGATTTGCGAATTGTACGATCTTGCCGCCGATCCGAGCGAAAAAACGGACCTCGCCATGGAAAAGAAAGAACTTGTCGCGACCTTGATCGGACGTCTGCAGGAAACCTTCGACCGGGGCCGCTCCACACCGGGAACGCCGCAAAAAAACGACAGCGATTTCCGATTGCTGAATCCGAAACAATAAATCCGTCGTTAGCCGCGTCGGCCTCCGACGCGATGAAGGACAGGAAAAACTTTTTACTGAGCGAGAAATTATCATGTCGTTCCGAATATTAATTGTTTTACTCATCTTGTTTGCGTTCGCGGGGACCGTTTCGGCGGCGCAACCGAATATCATCCTGATCATGTCGGACGACATGGGATACTCCGATATCGGTTGCTACGGCGGCGAAATCGAGACGCCGTGCCTGGACCGCTTGGCAAAAGGCGGCGTTCGGTTCACGCAGTTTTACAACACGGCCCGCTGCTGTCCGACGCGCGCGTCGCTGCTCACCGGGCTGCATCCGCACCAAGCGGGCATCGGACACATGGTCAACGACCAGAAACTGCCCGGATATCGCGGCGACCTTTCCTCCAACGCCGTAACGATCGCCGAGGTCCTGCGGTCGGCGAATTATCGTAACTACCAGGTCGGAAAATGGCATGTCACCGACCAGCTTAAACCGACCGATTCGCAACATAATTGGCCGCTCCAACGGGGATTCGACCGCGGGTACACGCTGATCAGCGGCGGTGCGAACTATTTCGATCCCTTCTGTCTTGTCCGTGACAACACGCCGATTTCCGCTCTCGCCGATCCGGAATACAAACCGAACGAATATTACCTGACCCACGCGATCAGCGATCACGCCGTGCGCTTCGTCAAGGAACACAAAGCCCAAACACCGGACAAACCGTTCTTCATGTACGTCGCGTACACGGCGGCACACTGGCCGATGCAGGCACCCGAAAAGGCTGCTACAAAAAACAAAGGGAAGTACGACACCGGATACACGCCGGTCCGGGAAGCCCGCTTCGCCCGGATGCGCGAGATGGGATTGCTCGACGACCGTTGGGAACTTTCGCCGCAAGCCCAGCGTTGGGAAGATGTCGAAAACAAGCCTTGGGAGAGCCGTTGCATGGAAGTCTACGCCGCGATGATTACGGAAATGGATCACGGCATCGGCCAGATCGTCGACGCCCTGAAGGAAACCGGCCTGTACGAAAACACCGTCGTGATGTATCTCCAGGACAACGGCGCCTGTGCGGAGGAAGTCGGCCGCCAGAAAAACGGCAAGACGGTCCATCCCGACAAGCCGGAGTTCGAACCCGTTGCGAAAGAAGAAATCATCAACGAACGGGCGTTCTTCGATTCGAGAACCCGCGACGGTTTCGCGTTGCGGAAAGGCGTTGGAACAATGCCGGGACCTCGGGATACGTTCGTCGCCTACGGTCGCGGTTGGGCCAACGCTTCAAATACACCGTACCGGGAATACAAGCATTGGGTCCACGAAGGCGGAATCTCGACGCCGCTGATCGTTCACGCTCCGTCGAAAGTCGCCGAGTCGATGCGAGGCAAGTTCTACCGCGAACCGGGCCAACTCCCCGATTTGATGGCGACCTGCGTCGATTTGGCCGGTGCAAAGTATCCGGAAAAACATAACGGAAACGATATTGTTCCGGCGGAAGGAACGAGCCTCGTTCCCGGTTTCTCCGGCGTCTCGTTGAAACGGACCAAACCGCTTGTCTGGGAACACGAAGGAAACCGCGCAATTCGGGACGGAAATTGGAAACTCGTCGCCAAGGGGCCGCAAGGCACTTGGGAATTGTACGATTTGGAAGCCGACCGCAGCGAAATGCACGATCTGGCGGACAAACATCCGGAACGAGTCGAATCCATGGCGAAAGCATGGAACGACTGGGCCGTCCGTGCCAAGGTTTTGCCTTGGCCGTGGAAATCAGGCAATTCGGACGATATTGTTCCCGACACGACGCCAGGCTTGAAACTGGAACTCGATTTCACGAAAAAAGGCAAGATCGTCGATTCGTCCGGGAAAAACGCCGGGGTTTCCCTCGAAGGAAAACTCGAAAACGTTGCGAAAAAAGGTTCATCCGGAAGATATTTCGACGGCGGGGTTTATGTCGACGTCGAAAAATCATCGGCATTGCACTGCGCCGAAACGCCGTGGAGCGTGTCCGCGACGTTCGAATCGGAGAGTCCCGAGGGGTTGATCATCGCTTACGGCGGATCGAAGCACGGTTACGCCCTTTACCTGAAAGAGGGAAAACCCGGTTTCGCGGTTCGAATCGCCGACAAGGCTTTCCGAGCGGAAAGTCCGAAAGCCGTGAACGGTTCCGTAACGGTAAAAGGAATCATCACAATGGAGCAGAAAGCGGAGATTTACGTCGACGGCGAAAAGGTCGCCTCGGTTCCGCTGCCCGGTTTCATTGCGACGAATCCCGGCGAGGGGATGCAGATCGGAACCGATCTCGGCGGCAGCGTCACGGGCCTCAAGCTCCCGAATTTCAAAGGCCGAATGGAGCGGATCGAAATTCGTCGTGAACCGACGGTTGCTCCGCGCAAGATTTCGGCAACGGATAAGGACAAGCCGAACATCGTGTTTATCTACGCCGACGACCAGACGTTTTCGGCTCTCGGTTCGCTCGGTCATCCGATCGTCAAGACACCGAATCTCGACCGTTTGGCCGAACAGGGAACGATTTTTTCGAACGCTTATAATCAAGGCGGCTGGCACGGCGCGATTTGCGTCGCCAGTCGGGCAATGGTCAACACGGGCCGCTTTCTCTGGCACGCGAAGACCGAAATGGATCGCGGGTTTCCGATGCAAAAAACTCATGTCGATCCGTCCGAACGAAATCGTTACGAATCGAATTTCTGGTCGCGTTTGCTCCATGACGGCGGTTACGAGACGTATTTTGCCGGAAAATGGCATGTCGACGAGAAAAACGTCGACGGCAAACGGATCGGTTGCGTTTCCGTCGAACCGCTGTTCGATCATTTCGGCATCGTGCGACCCGGCGGAATGCCGCCGACCGTCGAATCATCCTACAACCGGCCCGTCGAAGGCGACGTCGATGCCTGGTCGCCGATCGATCCGAAATTCGAAGGACATTGGAGCGGCGGCAAACACTGGGCCGAGGCGCTCGCCGACAGCGCAACCGAAATGATTGGAACGGCAACGAAATCCGACAAACCGTTCTTCATGTATTTGGCGTTCAACTCGCCGCACGATCCGAGACAGGCTCCGAAGGAGTTCGTCGACATGTATCCGGAAGAAAAAATGGACGTCCCGCCGAACTTTTTGCCCGAAAATCCTTTCAAGGATCCCATGAACTGCCCGGTAAATAACCGGGACGAAAAATTGGCCCCGTTTCCCCGAACGGAATACGCCGTGCGGGTTCATCGTCGAGAATACTACGCGATCATCTCCCACATGGACGCCCAGGTCGGTCGGATCCTCGACGCCCTTGATAAGTCGGGCAAACGGGAAAACACGTACATTATTTTCGCCGCCGACAACGGTTTGGCGATCGGCTCCCACGGTCTGTTCGGCAAGCAGAGCATGTTCGAGCACAGCGTCAAGGTTCCGTTGATCGTCGCCGGGCCCGGATTGCCGAAACGGAAAAGGATCGACGTTCCCGTTTACATGCAGGACCTTGTCCCGACCGCGCTCGACGCTGCCGGAGAAAAGATTCCCGAACATGTTCAATTCAAGAGCCTGTTGCCGTTGCTTCGCGGCGAACGGACGGAACAGCATACGTCGATTTACGGAGCCTTCCAGCAGCATCAACGCATGGTTCGTCAAGGCGACTTCAAGTTGATCCTCTATCCGAAATCGAAAACCGTCCTCCTCTTCGACGTGAAAAACGATCCTTTTGAAACGAAAAATCTCGCCGATCGTCCGGAACACGCACCGAGAATCAAGGAGCTTTACGCCGAACTGAAACGCCTGCAAACGGAAACCGGCGACCCGTTGGAACTCGATTTCGAATTTTAACGAAACACAAAACTTGATTAAACGGATATTCGATACGGTTTTTGTCGTCGTAATATCGTCGTCGGTTTTGAACTTGGCTGCAGCCGAGGAGACCGCCGGCCCTAAAAATCACCGTTCTTCTCAAGGAGAAAAATCGACGGGAAGCGGACAGGATGGCCGATGCGGTCTTGACGCTGATTGACGGTTCAAGAGTCAAAGCCGGAGTACCGCCCAAATAAATTGAAACAATTTTATAGAACGTTACGCCCTAACATTCCGATCCAGACATTCCATGCCAAAAGTTTTTCTTGCCGTCTTGTTTTTTCTTTCCGCCTTCCAAATTTTCGGACAGGAATTTCCGTTCCGCGCGGCTCTCGAACCGTTCGTCGACAACGGGGAATTCGCCGGAATCCTGACGGTCGTCGCCGATCGCGACAGGATGCTGCAGGTCGACGCGATCGGCTGTCGGAATCTCGAAACGAAAGAACCGATGCAAACCGACTCGCTGTTCCGTATCGCCTCACAGACGAAAACTTTTACGGCGGTCGCCGTCATGATGCTCGTCGAAGAGGGAAAGATTTCGCTGACGGAGCCTGTCTCAACCTATCTGCCTGAACTCGCCGATTTGCGCGTCGTCGCCGAAAAAGACGACAAGCACACGCTCCTCGTTCCACCGAATGAACCCATCACGCTCGTTCATCTTCTGAGTCATGCAAGCGGCTTTCCGAAAAACACGACGTTTCCTCATTCCGACGCCGTGCCGCCGCACTACATGTTTTTGGCGTGGACGATGACGCCGTTGGAAAACCAGCCGAATACGAAACACGCGTATTCCAGTGTCGGGTACACGTTGGCAGCGAAAATCATCGAGCGGGTTTCCGGCATGCCGTACCACCGGTTCCTCCAACGGCGAATACTCGACCCGTTGGAGATGAAAAACACGACGTTTTGGCCGACGTCGGAGCAGTTGAAAAATAGCGTGACGCTTTACGGCTGGGACAAGGAGACGAAGAAACTCGCTCCAATTCAGCGGGAAGCGAAGTTGGACGACAAGCGGGAACGCTTCGCGAATCCGGCCGGCGGTCTTTTTTCGACGGCGGACGATCTGGTCAAGTTCTGGCAGATGCTCCTCGGCGAAGGGATTTACAAGGACAAGCAATTTCTCAAGCCGGAATCCGTCCGGGAATTATGGAAGCAGCATCCTGGTAATCCGCTGCCGAGCTATCAACTCGGCGTGACGTTGCGGGGCGACGCTTTCGGCCACGACGGTGCCGGGGGAACACGAAGCCTCGTCAATCCGAAAAAAGATCGCGTTTTTTTGTACATTGTCCAGGAACACGACCTGCCGAAAGCCGAGGAAGCCCGTGCCGCTTTTCTCAAGGTCGCTTCGGAGTAATCGTCAAATGGATGGAAAAACAAGATGATTGAGGAGAAACCATGTTGAAACAATTTTTATTTTTCGTGATCGTTTTGACGGCGTTCGGTGTCGTCGCGGCTGAACCCACGCAACCCAATGTCGTGATTATTCTCGCCGACGATCTCGGATACGGCGACGTAAGCTGTTACGGAGCCAAACGAGTTCAGACACCGAACACCGACAAGCTCGCCGCCGGGGGAATCCGCTTCACGGACGCCCACGCCGTCGCCGCGACCTGTACGCCGTCCCGGTACGCCTTGATGACGGGCCAATATCCGTGGCGGAAACCGGGAACGGGAATCCTGCCCGGCGACGCCGCGCTGATCATTCCGCCCGGCAGCGTGACGCTTCCGTCGATCATGAAGAACGCCGGATACACGACAGGTGTCGTCGGAAAATGGCATCTCGGCCTCGGAACGTCGGAGAAGCCCGTCGACTGGAACGGCAAGATCGAACCGGGACCGCTGGAAGTCGGTTTCGATTATTCGTTCATCATTCCGGCGACCGGCGACCGGACTCCGTGCGTTTACGTCGAAAACCATCACGTCGTCGGGCTTGATCCGAAGGATCCGATCACGGTCAGCTATAAGGAAAAGGTCGGCGACGATCCGCTCGGCCGGGACCATCCGGAATTGTTAAAGCAAAAATTCCATCACGGACACGACATGACGATCGTCAACGGAATCAGCCGGATCGGTTACATGGCCGGCGGCAAGGCGGCCCGTTGGGTGGACGAAAACACGGCCGATACGATCACGTCGAAAGCCTGCACGTTTATCGAAAAGAACAAGGAAAAACCGTTCTTCCTGTATTTCGCGACGCATGACATCCACGTTCCGCGCGTTCCCCATCCAAGGTTTGTCGGCAAAACGTCCATGGGGCCGCGCGGCGACGTGATCGTCGAGTTCGATTGGAGCGTCGGCCAAGTGCTCGAAACATTGGACCGACTCGGATTGGCCGAGAACACGATCGTGATCGTTTCGAGCGACAACGGACCGGTACTCAACGACGGATATTATGATCAAGCCGTCGAATTGGTCGGCGACCACCGACCGAGCGGACCGTTACGAGGAGGAAAAGGCAGCGCGTTCGAGGCGGGAACCCGTGTTCCGTTTATCGTTCGTTGGCCGGCGAAGATCAAACCGGGAACCTCCGACGCCCTGCTTTCTTTGATGGATTTTCCGTCGAGTTTCGCCGCCTTGACGAAACAAACGGTCGCCCCGAAAACGATTCCCGACAGCGAGAACGTCCTGCCCGCCTTGCTCGGTGAAAGTCAAATCGGTCGGGATTTCCTCGTCCTCGCCGGGGCCTCGATGGGATTGCGCGACGGAATCTGGAAGATGATCCTGCCGAATCGCGGGGCGACGATTTCTCCCTACACGCAGATTGAAACCGGTAACAATACTGCTCCGCAGGTTTATCGATTGGACCTCGACCTCGGCGAACAGAACAACCTTGCCGACACGGAAAAAGAACGATGGGATCTGATGCGTACGAAATTAAACGACATTCGTGGAACGGTCGACCAAGCTGCGCGAGAAATCAAACTCGTCGTCGTGGAGAAGCCGGAATGTCGGCTGGAATTCAAGTTCGATCAAGAAAAAGGTTCGCGGATCGAAGATTTCTCCGGCAAAGGAAATTTCGGGACGGTCTTCGGCGGAATTCCGTTCGACAAAGAAAAAACGGGAGGGCGTTTCGACGGTAAGAGCTGGATCGACGTGAAAAAATCGCCGTCGTTGGCGTTTGCCCGGACACCGTGGACGACGGAAGCCGACTTCCAAGCGGATGCGCCGGACGGAGCCTTGGTTTCCGTCGGGGCCGGCGTCCAAGGGTATTCGCTCGGTTTGGAAAAGGGAAAGCTCGTTTTTTCGGCAACGATCGACAGCGAGATTTATCGTCTCGTTTCACCGAACCCCGTTTCGGGCCGTTGTCAGGCGACCGCGATCTTCACGGCGGAAAACAAAATGGTGCTGTATATCGGCAACGAAAAAGTCGCCGAACGAAAGCTGCCGTCGCTTGTTCCCTTCGAGCCAATGATCGCCTGGCGCATCGGGGCGGCTTCAGATAATGAATCCGGGACGCCAACGTTTACCGGGCTGATTCATTCGGTCAAACTGTATGCCGGTGAAATCCGATAAAACGGCCGGTGGGATGCCGCCCCAAACGATTGGAGAGACCAATGTTGAAACGATTTTTCTTTTTCGTGGTTGTTTTGATGACGTTCGGTGTCGCAACGGCTGAATCGCCGAAACCCAACGTCGTACTTATCCTTGCCGACGATCTCGGTTGGAGCGACACGACGTTGTACGGTACGACGAAATTTTTTCGGACGCCAAACATCGAAAAACTCGCCGCACGCGGCATGACGTTCAGTCGGGCTTACTCGGCCAGTCCGATCTGTTCGCCGACACGAGGCAGTATCATGACGGGTCTCGCTCCGGCGCGGCTCGGCATTACGGTACCGGCCTGCCATCTTCCCGAAGTCGTCCTCAAAGCGTTTCCGGGAGTTCACGCCGCGCCGGATCAGCCGGTCATTCAGCCGCTCACCGCGACTCGCTTGGATTCCCGTTACACGACTTTGGCCGAAGTTCTCAAAAAGGCCGGTTACGCGACGGGACATTTCGGTAAATGGCATCTCGGCTCGGAACCGTACTCGCCGCTGGAACAGGGATTCGACGTCGACATTCCACACCATCCGGGCCCCGGTCCGGCGGGAAGCTACGTCGCTCCGTGGAAATTTCGGAATTTCGATCCCGATCCGGATACGCCGAATCAGCACATCGAAGATCGCATGGCGGAGGAAGCCACGCGGTGGATGGAACAACACAAAGACGAACCGTTCTTCCTGAATTACTGGATGTTCAGCGTTCACGCCCCGTTCGACGCCAAGAAGGAACTGATCGAAAAGTACAAAAAACAGGTCGATCCGAACGATCCGCAAAAAAGTCCGACCTACGCCGCAATGGTCGAGAGCATGGACGATGCCGTCGGAACACTGCTCGAAACGATCGACAGGCTCGGCATCGCGGATCGAACGATAATTGTCTTTGCGTCGGACAACGGCGGGAATATGTACGACGAAGTCGACGGAACGTCGCCGACCTCGAATTTTCCGTTGCGCGGCGGCAAGGGAACAATGTTCGAAGGCGGAACACGAATTCCCTGTGTCGTCGTTTGGCCGAAGGTTGTCGCGGCGGCGTCACGATCCGATCAACTGGTCCAAACGACCGACTTCATGCCGACGCTGCTCGATATGCTCGGCGTGAAAACGGAAATTCCATTCGACGGAATCAGCGTCGTTCCGGCGTTGAAGGGTAAAAATTTGCAACGGGAATCGCTCTTCACGTTCTTTCCTCACGATGCGCCGCAGGTCCCCGATTGGTTGCCGCCGGCCGTCAGCGTGACCGACGCCGAATGGAAACTGATCCGGATTTTTCACGGCGGCAACGACGGCAATCATCGTTGCTTGCTGTTCAATCTCCGGAACGATCCCGGCGAGAAAACTGACCTCGCCGCCGCCGAACCCGATCGGGTCAGGGAGATGGACGCGAAAATCGAACGATTTCTCCAGGAAACCGGCGCCGTCGTTCCGATTCCGAATCCGGCGTTCAAACCGGAACTGTACGATATGTCGAAAATCGGTGTTCCGGTCAAACGGAATCCCAAGGAGTCGAAAAAGGGACCGCCGGCCGCCGGTTGGACGCCGCTCCACGATTGCAGCCTGAAAAAAGAAAAAGACTCGCTGGTCGTCGAATCGGTCGGCGGCGACCCGGCCCTGGTCTATTATCTGCCGAAACCGCTTCCCGCCGGAAAGTATTCCGTCGAAGCGACACTCTCCGCGACCTCGAAAGGACAGGCTCAATTTTTTTGGAACGAAAAGGGAATCGCCCCGCAGTTTTTCCGGGATCGCAGCGTCCTCCTCCATGTCGTCCACGACGGCCGACAACACGATTATCGGGCGGAATTCGAATCAAAACACGAACTTCCCGCCGTCCGTTTCGATCCGTCGACCGCGACGGGAACGATCCGCATCGCAAGCCTTCGACTCAAGGACGCTGAAGGAAAGATCGTCCAACAATGGAATTATTCGAACAAATAGAGAACATGTCTTTCCAAACGAACCCCCTAACCCGATTGATGTCAATGAAACGACTTACCGCGACTGCTTGGGCAATTTGCCTGCTGGTTTCAATTTTTTCGGCATCGGCTTTTTCGAAAGAAGTTTCGAAAGATGTTTCGAAATCGTCCCGACCGAACTTTTTGTTCGTTTACGCCGACGACCAACGATACGACCAAGTCGGCGTCGTACAACAGGAACAAGGGGAAAAAGGACGGTATCCCTGGTTCAAAACGCCGAACATGGACCGTTTGGCGAACGGCGGCGTTCGTTTCCGTAACGCCTTTGCGACCTGTTCGCTCTGCGCGCCGAGTCGAGCCGCGTTCCTGACGGGGCGGTACAATCACTGCAACGGAATCGCGTCGAACTTCAGAGAGCTTCCGCTTGATACCGTAACTCACGCCACGTTGCTTCGACAAGCCGGATACGCGACGGCTTACGTTGGAAAATGGCACATGAACGGTCAACGCAAACTTCCACCTTGTTTCGATTTTCAAGCGACAATCATCGGACACGGACAGTACGTCGACTGCCCGCTCGTCATCCAGGGTGTTGAAACGCCGACGACCGGTTGGGTCGACGACGTGACGACCGGTTTCGCGATCGATTTCATCGGGAAACAAAAGGAGACCGGTAAGCCGTGGTCGGTGGTCGTCGGTTTCAAGGCGCCGCACGGCCCCTTCACGCCGCCGGAACGAGCCGCGAAACGTTTCGAGGGCGAAAAAGCCCGGAGCGTCCCCAACCTCGACATCCAGGCGATTTATACCGCCAAGCAAGGGATTCCGTTCAACAAACCGAAAACGGACGAAAATGGTTTGTTGCCGTGTAATCTCGACCATTTTCGTTGCGTCAGCGCCTGCGACGACAACCTCGGCAAATTGCTCGACGCCCTTGATCGGTTCGGATACGCGGAGAACACGGTCGTTGTTTATTGCAGCGACAACGGTTTTTATTTCGGCGAACACGGACTCGCCGACAAACGAAGCGCTTACGAAGAAAGCCTGCGGATTCCGTTTCTCGTTCGATTTCCGAAACTGGGCGACGCCGCCAAGGGAAAAGTCGTCGACGAACCGATTCTCAACATCGACCTGGCTCCGACGCTCCTCGACTACGCCGGCGTTGCGATCCCAAAGGAAATGCAGGGAAAAAGTTGGCGGCCGCTCCTCGAAGGAAAAAAACCGACCGATTGGCGCAAGGCGTGGTTCTATGAATATTTCGCCGAAAAGCAGCGAAACACGAACATCGGCGACATCACGGCGATTCGAAGCCTCGATGCCAAGCTGATCAAGTATTCGATGAAAGACGGAATCAAGGAGGATTGGACCGAACTGTTCGACGTCGCTGCCGACCCGTATGAACTCAAAAATCTCTACGGAGACCCTGCCCATGAAAAGTTGCAGCGCGAAATGGAAACGGAATTCGATAAACTCCGCAAGGAGGTCGATTACAAAATTCCCGATTACGTGGATCGTCCGGAATGGTGGGACGCCGGCGTACCCGGTATCGAAAACAAGCCGATTGCCGTGGATAAACCGGAAAGTCGCCTTGAATTTTTGTTCAAGAAAGATGCCGGGACCTCCGTCGAGGATTCCTCCGGCAAGGGGAACCACGGCATCGGCAAAGGAATCATGTTCGAAAAGGCTACCGATGGAGCGTTGCGTTGCCGCTTCGACGGTAAAAGCTGGATCGACGTGAAAAAATCACCGTCGTTGAACTTTGCCAAAATGCCGTGGACGACCGAAGTCGTGTTCAAAGCGGACGCTCCCGACGGCGTGTTGATTTCCGTCGGCGGCGATTCGTACGGATATTCGCTCCGGCTGGATGGCGGAAAACTTGTATTCACGACGACGATCGATGCCGAATCGTATCGGATCGTCATGCAAAAGCCCGTCGACGGCCAATGCAAGGCGACGGCGTTGTTCACGGCGGACCGGAAGATGGTCCTCTACGTCGGCAGCCGAAAGGTTGGCGAACGAAAATTGGTGTCGCTCGTCCCCATGACACCGAACATCGCTTGGCGCATCGGGGCTCCAGCCGATGTCAAGTCGGACTTGTCTCCGTTCACCGGACTCATCGATTCCGTCAAACTTTCCGCCGGGGAATTGCCGCCGAAATGAAACGCGCTTCGCGGCTAAAACGCAGGCGGGTCGCTTCAAAATACTTTTTAATAAAATCATAATGAAATCTCTCTTTTTTGCGTTTCAGATAATTATCGTACTTTTTGTCGTCGCCCCGCTTTTCGGTCAAGAAACGAAAAAACCGAACGTTGTTTTCGTGCTGACCGATCAATGGCGGGCCTCGGCCTTCGGTTACACCGGAGATCCGAACGTCAAGACGCCCCGGATCGACGAACTCGCTTCGCAGAGCCTCCGCTTTTCCAACGCGGTCGCCGTTTGTCCCGTTTGTACTCCGGCCAGGGCGGCGCTGGCGACGGGCCGCTATCCGACATCGACGGGAATGTTTATCAACGACATTGCGCTGCCGACGACGGAAATCTGCATGGGCGACATTTTCAAGGCCGCCGGTTACGACACGGCCCATATCGGAAAATGGCATATCGACGGACACGGCCGCGATTCTTACATTCCGCCGGAGCGCCGACATGGTTACGATTATTGGAAGACGGCCGAATGCGACCACGATTACCAGAAGTCCCATTATTATGAGGGGAACTCGACGGAAAAGAAATTTTGGAACGGATACGACGCTTTCGCCCAGACGGCCGACGCGCAAGATTGGTTGAAAAGCCGTCAGGGAAAAGAAAAACCTTTTCTCCTTTTTCTTTCGTTCGGCGGTCCGCATTTTCCGCACCATAATGCTCCGGAAGAATACAAGGCGATGTATTCGCCGGAAAATATCAAACTCGCTCCCAACGTGACTCCGGACCAAGTCGAGTTCACGCGAAAGGAACTCGCCGGGTATTACGCCCATTGCTCGGCAATCGATCGATGCGTCGGCGACCTGTTTGATACGTTACGAAATACCGGGTTGGACGAAAACACGATTTTTGTCTTCGCGTCGGATCACGGCGACATGATGGGCGCTCACGGAATTCGCTCCTTCATGAAACAATGGCCGTACGACGAATCAGCCCATGTTCCGTTTTTGTTACGCTGTCCGAAGTCGGTGTGTGCGGAAAATCTTTCCAAACGGGAAATCACGACGCCGATCAACACGCCGGACGTCCTGCCGACGCTGCTCGGTCTTTGCGGCTTGGAGATTCCGAAAACGATCGAAGGCGAAGACCTTTCGCCGATCGTTCGGAGCGGCGGCGCCGGACCGGATCGGGCGGCTCTCATGATGTGCGTGTCGCCGTTTATTCCGTTCCTTGTCGAGTACCGCGGCGTTCGGACGGAGCAGTATACGTTTGTCCGGAACGTCAACCGGCCCTGGATGCTTTTCGATAACAAAAAGGATCCGTTGCAGCGACGCAATTTGGTCAATGATCCCGACTTCGCCGATTTACGGAACGAAATGGACGCCAAGTTGCAGGCCGAACTGAAAAAGATCGGCGACGATTTTCAACCCCGTGAATACTATATCGAAAAATGGGGTTACGAAATCGCCCCGTACGGCGACGGCAGCGTTTCGTACAAACCCGGTTCTCCCGTACAGGGCCCCGGGATCAAAACCAAAGACGCCGCGTCAAAATAAGGAACCGTGTCAAAACAACTTTTACAATCGTACGATATCGATTGGTTATTCAACCCCCGAGTTACGGCGGAGTACCGCCTGCACTCGGGGCTCCTTTTCCGTCGATATCAAAAAAGGTAATTTCTGGCCGTTTTCAGTATAACGTTTACAATCGTACAATATCGAGCGTCGTTCCAACCCCCGAGTTCCGGCGCCGTATTGATTTTTCGGCCGCCTCCACTCGGGGCTCTTTGTAAAGGAAACCTCGAAAAATCCATCCTGACGTCGTTGAGACCGAAAAGATCTCTTCATTTTTCAAGACCGGGACCACAGGTCCCGGCTCTTTTTCAGAATTTTCAGAATTATACTACAAACGGGGACAAACTGCACGTTTTCCCCGCTTCACCCCCCAAGTTACGCGGAGTACCGCTCCACTTGGGGCTCTTTTTCGGTCGAAAACGAAAAGGTAATCTCTCGCCGTTTTCAGTATCTATTGACGCGATTCCTCAAAGGAGCGAAAAAGCCCGGTGTGATATTTCCGTATGAAAAATTATTTTTTCTTCGGAGCGGCGTCGGCGACTCTTTCGTCGATCCCGGCGACCTTGGCGAGCGTTTCGGGGAACTCGACGCCACCGACTTCCTTCATCACCTGCATCATGGGCGGCAGCGTTTTCGCCATGTTCTGGAGGAAATTGCTCGTCGCGTTCGCGCCGCCGTCCTTGCCGCCGCCGTCCCAGACGACGATCTTGTCGAACTTGATGTTCGAAATCGCCTGGGCCGAAGCGTCGACGAGGTTGTCGAAATGTTCCAGCATAAGCATTTGGAACGCCTTTTCAGCGCCGCCGCACGCGTCGATGATCCGTTGCAAGCCTTCGCCCTTCTTGGCGAGAATTTCGTACTGGCCGCGGGCTTCGGCTTCCAACTTGGCGAAAATCGCTTTCGCTTCGCCTTCCGCTTCGATGCGGCGCTGTTCGGCGAGGGCTTCCGCTTCGACGATCGTTTTTGCTTTCTGGGCCTTGGCGGGAGCTTCGAGTTCGGCCCGCTGTTTCGCTTCCATGAGTTGAGCTTCGGCTTGCGCGGCCTTCGTTTGGGCGAGATACTGGGCTTCGAGCACGGCGGCTTCCGATTCCCGTTTTTTCGTTTCACCGATTTTGAACGCTTCGGCCTGTTTGACTTGCAGTTCGGCCTGCGACGCGGCGATCAGTCCCTTCGACAGGTTCTGTCCTTCGATCGCTTTGGCGTTGGCCTGCGCTTCCTTGACCTGCAATTCGGCTGCCGACGCCGCAATGGTCGCCTTCGATTGATTTTCGCCGTCAACCGCCACGGCATTTGCTTGGGCTTCCCGGATTTTCAGGTCGGCCAACGACGAAACGATGGTCGCTTTCGACTTGTTTTCGCCGTCGACGGCAATCGCGTTGGCTTCGGCAAGCTGAATTCGCATGTCCCGCTCGGCCTGCTTGACCTGAGCTTCGCAGATAAACGCCGCTCCTTGTTCGCCGACCGTTTGCTCTTTGTGAAGGTCCGCGACTTTGACCGCTTGCTCCCGTTTGAGTTCTGCGAGCCGAACCTCTTGATCCCGTTCCGCTTCCCGGGTTCCGATCATCTGAATCTTCACGGCGTTGGCGACCTGGATCTTTTTCGTCTGTTCGGCTTCGGCGACACGGATTTCGCCCATCCGTTCGTTGTCGGCAACGTCGCCGCGCGCCTTCTGGATCGCTTCGGAAGCCGCTTTGCGTCCGATCGCCTCGATGTAACCGCTTTCGTCCGTGATGTCCGTGATATTGACGTTGATCAGCACCAAACCGATCTTGCGGAGTTCCGGTTCCAACGAACTCGTAATGCTCGACAGGAACGCGTCGCGGTCCCGGTTGATCTCCTCGATGTGCATCGAAGCGATTACCTGACGGAGTTGTCCGAAGATGATATCTTCCGCCTGCTTCGCAATTTGAATCTTCGCCAACCCGAGAAGTCGAATCGCGGCGTTCTGCATCAACTCCGACGTCGTACCGATGGCGACCGTGAAGACGCTCGGAACGTTGACGCGGATATTTTCCATCGACAAGGCTCCGCGCAACGGAATTTCGATCTGCATCGGCTCCAGGCTCAGATAGGCGTAATCCTGGATGACCGGATACACGAACCGGGCGCCGCCGTGGACGCAATCGGACGACTTTCCCTGTCCGCTGCGGCCGTAGATCACGAGGATCTTGTTGCTCGGACAGCGTTTGTACCGCTGGATGACGAACACGGTAAAACCGACGACGATCACCGCAAGGAACATCAGTCCGATGGCGACGACCATTTGGAACGGAGTCGGATCAAGTTGGGCGTAAAGCATGACGGTATGGGGGGTAAGGGATAGAAGATCGTGAAAGGAAAAAATCCGTCATCCCCGCGCAGGCGGGGACCTAGACGGAAGGCGTTGTTGACCGTTTGCATCCGTCAATAACGTGTGCAAGAAATTCTTGAAATCTGTTCTCTAGGTCCCCGCCTTCGCGGGGATGACGAACATTATTATCCATTTTCACGGAATGGGCGGGGAATACGGACATTTTCAACGTCGAATCTCTTCGTATAAATCGTTCCATTCCGGATTTTTCTCTTCAATGAGTCGCAATTTCCAAGCACGGTTCCATTTTTTCAATTGCTTTTCCCGTTGAATCGCGGAATCCATGTCGTCGTGATATTCATAGTAAACGAGCATGTGAACATGGTGCTCTTTCGTAAATCCTTCAACTTTACTGAGCCTATGATCCCAAATTCGTTGGACCAAATCCGATGTCACGCCGATGTAAAGCGTACCGTTCCGTTGACTCGCGAGGATATAAACGGCCGGTTCTTTGGACATGGTTTAATCATTCGTCATCCCCGCGCAGGCGGGGACCTAGACGAAAGGCACTATTATTCTCTTTGCATCCGTCATTGACCGAGAATAAAACACCGTGAATGACATGTGCAAACACACATTGATATCTAATCTCTAGGTCCCCGCCTGCGCGGGGATGACGGAAAATTTAACTTTTATCTCACTTCAACCGTTGTCGGCGAGACGACGCGGACGACGGTGATCGGGGTGCCGTTTTTCAGTTCGTCACCGAGCGTGATCGCTTCGTACTCCATTGTCCGATCCTGCTGCGAGACGAGTACCTTGCCGATGCCGGACTGTTCCGCCGGAATCCGTAAATACACGGTTCCCTTCGCTCCGACCAACGATTTGACGCTGACGGAACCGTCGGACTTCAGTTTGGCGATCGACTTGTAGAGATAATATACGATGAAAATCGCGGCAAAACCGGCTACGGCGGCAAAAACGACGGAAATCGGCTTCGGAAAGCCGCCGGTTATTCCCCCCAATCCGCCCAATCCAAAAAACGTGAGTCCGGCGACCACCGTTCGGAACGAGATCACCTTGAACAGGTCGACCGTATCCGAGTGTCCGATACCGTCCGGACCGCTGCCGTCGGCGATGTCGATGTCGCCGCCGCCCGAATCGTGGTCGCCGCCGAAACCGACCAGCGTCATGAAGAGTTGCAGCAGCAAGACCGTGCCGCCGAAGAGCGTACAGAGAACGTACAGGAACGTCAACGGATCCGACGTGAATTGGGAAAGCGACATGGGAACCTCGAAGCGTAAGGCTTGCGCTGGAAAGCTTCCTATCCGGACTCTTCACCGCTTGCGTTTTAGCAGTGAAGCGCGTTCCGGATATCGTTTTCCGGCGAAAGCAAGAAGGAAAGAAACGCCGAAACATCCCGATGTCGATAATATACCGTCGGCGATTTCTTCATTCAAGATGTAGATCGGATTTTGGCGATTTGAGAAAACTCACCGTACCGTTCCTTCTCCTTCGGTATTCCGAAGAAAGGGGACGATTTTCTCAAGGACTCCTCGAAAAATCCACCCGAACGTCGGTGGAACCGAAAACATCCCTTGATCGGCCCTTGTTTTTTAGACTGCGACCACAAGGTCCGGTCCGGAGTACCGGACTCCGCCGCCGGAACGTCAGCAGAAGCTGCCGCTCCGGCGCCGAAACCCGCGAGATGGTCGCTCCGCTCCCGATTTCGCTGGCACCGCATGAAAAAAATTCACAATCTTGAAGATTATACCGCAAACGGGGACAGATTACACGTTTTTCTTTGCTTCAACCCCCGAGTTACGGCGGAGTACCGCCTGCACTCGGGGCTCCTTTTCCGTCGATATTAAAAAAGGTAATTTCTGGCCGTTTTCAGTATAGTATTATACTACAAACGGGGACAAACTGTACGTTTTCCCGTTTCAACCCCCAAGTTGCGCGGAGTACCGCTCCACTTGGGGCTCTTTTTCGGTTGAAAACGAAAAAGGTAATTTCTCGCCGTTTCAGTATATTCGACGAATATCAATTCGTTAACACTGTACCAGTACAAAGGAGCCTCGCCAAAACAACTCATACAATTGTACAATATCAACCCTTGCTTCACCCCCCGAGTTACGGCGCCGTGTATTGATTTTTCGGCCGCCTCCACTCGGGGCTCTTTGTACAGTTTATTTTGGCGAGCCTCCTAACGCCGCCCCCAATCGGCAAACGCTCCCGCGAAGGCCTCAGGCGGTGTACTGTTTCCGTACGGCGATATCATTGAACGATTCGTTCATCGACAAAAACAGTTCGGTCAACACGGGATCGAATTGCCGCCCCCCTTCGTTACGGATGATCTCCACGGCATCTTCATGCGTAAAGGCCGGCTTGTAAGGGCGTTTGCTGATTAAGGCGTCGTAAACGTCCACGATCGCCATGAGACGCCCCTGGAGCGGAATGTCGTCTCCTTTTATGCCGATGGGATATCCTCTCCCGTCCCAGCGTTCATGATGCGTACCGGCAAACACCTTGGCGTGATACAGGAAATTTCGTTCGGTTGTTCTTTTTTCGATCTGTTCGATCAAATGAACTCCGTAAACGGTATGTTTTTTTATCGTTTCGAATTCATTGTCCGTCAATCGTCCCTGCTTCATCAGTATTTCATCCCGAATGGCGATCTTTCCCACATCATGGAGCGACGCCGATTGAAAAAGAAAGTTCAAGTCCCAAGCGTCCGTAATGTTCCGGTAGAGCCCCCTCCGAATCATTTCATTGACGAGAATGTTCAGGTAAAGGCTCGTTCGTTCGATATGGTGTCCAGTGATGTCGTCGCGATATTCGACGATCATGGAAATCGTCGACAACAAGGTTTTTTGCAGGTCGACGACCATCGCGGTTTTTTCATCGACCATCTCCTGCAATTCGTGGTTGTAACGCTTGAGGAGCAGATGCGTTTCGACCCGCTTCAACAGGATCGGCGGAGAGAACGGTTTGGCAATGTAATCGACCGCTCCGAGATTCAATCCATGCAGTTCGCTTCCGGCATCGTTTTTTGCCGTCAGGAAAACGACCGGAATCGACGCGGTGTCCTTGTCTTGCTTCAACCGGACGATCGCTTCATAGCCGTTCATCTCCGGCATTTCGACGTCCAAGAGGATCAAGTCGGGACGAACTTTTTTCAGGACTTCGAAGAGTTTGGCTCCCGAAGGAACCGTGATGACATTGTATTTTTCCGCCAAGGTATTTCGACCGATTTTCAGGTTGGCAAGACTGTCGTCGACCAACACGACCGTTTGCAGCGATTCATTCACGACAATCGTTTGTTGCGAATCATTCAAGTTAGTCATTGCTATAATTCAAGTAATCGGTTGATTTTTTCAATGGCGTCTTCAAAAGACGAGACAAGTAATTCGTCATTGATATCGTTCAGTATTTCCTTCATGCGGCTGTTCTGACAAGCCTGACATAATGCTCCGATGATTCGGTCGGCCTGATGAAAATCGAAACTCTCCAAGGAATGACGCAAACGCAGAAGCTCATCGCGAAACATCTCGACTTCCTCTTCCTGACTGCGCTGGTCCTTTTCGTTGACTTGGGATTCAAGGGCTTTTTTAATGTTCGCCAGCAAGGTTCCCAAGGACTCCAGAAAAGAATCGACATGTTTTTCAATCGTCGTGACATCCTTGATGCTTCCCGCTTTTTCCAGGAATTTCGCTTTGTCGAAGATCTTCTTCGCGCCGATACTTCCGGACGAGCTTTTTAACGTATGGACAAAATAGGTGAACCGATCGATATCGTTCTCCATCAGGCTTTGTTCGATCCCCGACTTCAAGCGGTTTCCTTCGGCCAGATATTTTCGCAGTATTTCCCAGTACCCCCTCAACGACCCGCCGGTTTGGACGATTCCCGCCCGGGTGTCAAGGCCGCCGATACACAGGTCATCCGGGAGATCGGGCATCTCCTGTCGCTCGATCCTTTGCTTTTTCTCTTCGGGAATCCAGCGATCAAGCAGCGCCGCGAGGTTGGGAACGGAGATCGGTTTGGGCAGAAAATCATCGCAACCGTTTTCCAGAAACATCGATCGGGCTCCGGAAACGGCATTGGCGGTGAGAGCCACCAACGGCAGAGTACGATAATAATCGTCGGCGAGTTCGTCGGCGAGTTTCCTGATGTGCATCGCCGTCTCGATGCCGTCCATTTCCGGCATCATGTGGTCGAGAAAGACGATATCGTACCGTTGCTCCCGAACTTTTTCGATCGCTTCGAAACCGCTGGAGCAGGTATCGACTCGGATTTGGAAAATCGCCATCAAACCGACGGCCACTTTCAAATTCGTTTCATTATCGTCGGTAACCAGGACATGAGCCGAGGACGCGATGAAATGGGATAAATCCTCTTGGACATTCAAGCGTTCCGAGAACGGATCATCGGATTCGTTCAACACGCTGGCAATATTGATACAATAAGCCGCCATGGAAATACACTGGACGTCGTCCCGGACCGGTTTCTGTCCGAACTCGTTCAACAGCACGATCTTCGCATCCGTTTTGACCCGCTCCATGGCAAGCATCGCCCCTTCGTACAGATATCCGGCAATGAAGATGAAGTCATAGTGTTCTTCCATCAGGTGCGTGATGAAATCGGACTGGACCGTGACCGGTGTGCAATGCACGCCAAGATTCAGGCAGGACCGCATGATCGAATCGACATTGACCCGGCGCGATTCATAAAGCAGAACCCGGATCTTGTCGGGATTCTCCAGAACGACGAGCTTTTCATATTGGTCGATCGCTTGCGGAAGTTTGACCGTAAACACCGATCCTTTTCCGGGATTGCTCCGAACAGCGATATCGCCTCCCATGGCCCGACACAGGTTTCGAGTGATCGCCAATCCGAGACCGGTTCCTTCGGTACCGCGTCGCGTGTGCATGTCGACCTGGACGAAGGGATCGAACAAGGATTGCATGGATTCCTCGCTAATGCCCTGACCGCTGTCGGCGACCTCAATGCTCAACAAAATCGAGTTTTCCCCGGGATCTCGCTTTCCCTCGATGTTCAAGGAAACGAAACCATGAGAGGTGTATTTGATCGCGTTGCCGAGTACGTTGAGCAGGATTTGGCGAATGCGGAGCTCGTCGCCGATCAATTTGGCCGGAATGTCCGCGTCGATGTTCATCGTAAAAATCAAGTTTTTTTCGTAAGCACGAACATGAACGATACGGATGACATCATTGATCAATGTCCCAAAAGAATACGGCAGGGCGGCGACTTCGAGTTTGCCGGACTCGATCTTGGATAGATCCAGGATGGTGTTGATAACGGATAGAAGGTGCGTACCGGCTTGTTTGATGCTCAACGCCTGATCGTAAATGTCCGACGGGATTTTTTTTCTTAAAATCAGTTCGGCCATGCCGAGAATCGCGTTCATCGGGGTTCGTATTTCGTGGCTCATGTTGGCCAGAAAAGCCGATTTCATCCGCGTCGCTTCTTCGGCCGTTTCGACGGCCTGTCGCAAGACCTGTTCGTGTTGTTTTTGCCGCTCTTCAAAGCGTTTTCGATCCGTGATATTAACGCTGCTGACGACGTGCGCGACTCGGCCGTCGACCCATTTGAACGCCGAACTGATCACACTAAACCACGCGCCGTCGAGGGAACGCTGGTAATCACAACTGAAAACTTTCGTCGGCTGCCCATGCTCGTCGAGCAGCTCTCGTTGAGGACAGAAATCACAGGGACATTTTTGCCTGTCATGGAGAACTTCGTAGCAGACTTTTCCAAGAATTCTGTCGACACCGCCGTAGGGAGCCGCCATGGAGCGGTTGACATACAGGACTTCGTGCGTGTAAAAATCCGTGACGTAAATATCCACGCCGGTGTTGTCCAGCGTGGAGGCCAGCGATTCCCGGGCGTTCATCGATTGGCGATGATAAGCCCGCATCGTCACGTGATTGGCGATGATCCGGAAAAGAGTGCAGGCCATGACGATCATGCCGAGCTGAACTCCGTCCGAAAACTTTTTGGATACCATCCCTGTCAGACCGAGCAATTCGTTCGATTGACTTTTGAAAGGTACGGCAAGGATCAACCCCGATTGGAACAACTCTTGGAATCGCTTCATGAGTTGTTCGTCCGTTTGCAGCACGGCGCCTTCGAAAAACAGATAATAGGATTGTTCGGGAACGTCGGCGGACTTCTCATACGTGTGCCAGAAAAATTTTTCCGGTAGGGATATCTCCGGGTTTTTGCAGAAAAATTCCTTCTTCGACAGCAGTCCCGTATGATCCGCTTCGTAAATGAACGAAGCGTCGCAATTGAAGAAGTCGCAGATTTTTTTCAGGATTTCCGGAACCGCCTTGTAGACGTCCTGACTGGAACTCAGTCTGTCGACGACCATCATGAAAAGTTCTTCCACCTGTAGGTCGTCGAAATCGAAAGGTGATTGAAAAAACTGCGACATCATTTTGCGAATCGGATACCGGTCGGCGAGCGAATTCTAAAAGTAGGAGTTGTCCTTTGGAGACACTGGAACAATCAAGCGACCAAAAACCGATTCAGTTGTGGGTGGTAACGGTTGTGGCACCGAAGGCGGGTACCACTTGACAACAGTTCAATATCGAGCGACGGCGATAGAGTTCTTGATGCGGCATTCCTCAGGGGTAGACGGACGCAAACAATAAACTGACAAAGCAGTTAGTTTGTTTTCCGCATATTCTATCTTCTTTTCTGATATATTACAATAAGCTGCCGTCTTCACGAACGACCGCATCGGCAGGTTTCGAAATAATTATAGTTTACGATTCGCAAAGTAGGGATTGTAGGGATGCGATCGATTTTCACAAAATACTTGATTGTACTGTGTAATTACTCAGTCTTTTTTCCAGGAGACCAGCAAAATTCAAAACTACATGTCATTTCGAACGGAGCGAGAAATCTCACGTTGATTTGAACTTTGCAATTCTCCTGCCCATACCCGTTTGGGGCTGTCAAGCTGACGGGAAAAAGAATACAATGATTTCGGGACACCTCGAAAAATCCATCCTGACGTCGTTGAGACCGAAAACATCTCTTGATTTTTCAAGACCGGGACCACAGGTCTCGGCTCTTTTTTCAGATTTTTCCGAGGTTCCCTTTATTAACTTTCCGCCAAATCCGGAGAATTCCATGAAAACCTTTCGTTTGTCCTGTGTGGTTGCCGTTTTCTGCTTTTTCTTGGCGATGACGGCGTTGTCTCAAGACGCCGTGTTCGTGTCGCCGTCCGGAAACGATTCGAATTCCGGCCTGTCCGAAAAAGAGTCCGTCGCGACGGTCGCCAAGGGACTCGAAATCTCCCGGACGAAGGGCGTCAAGGAAATTCGGCTGCTCGACGGCGTTTATCGGATCGAGCAGCCGATCATCCTGACGCCGCAGGACTCCGGACTGAAAATATCCGGACCGGGAACGATCAGCGGCGGCAGGCCAATTAGTGATTGGAAGCCGTACAAGGACGGAATCTGGCAATCGGAAATCCCTGCTGCGAAAGACGGCAATTGGTCGTTCCGCCAGATTTACGTCAACGGCGAACTGCGGCATCGGGCCAAGACGCCGAACGAGGGATTCTACCGTGTCGCCGGTTGTCCGGAGGGGACGCCGAAAACCGTCAACTATCACACCGATTGCCAAAGTTTCGAGTTCAAGCCCGGCGCCATCAAACCGGATTGGAAAAATCTCGACGACGTCGAAGTGATCGTCTATTATTTTTGGAGCGACAATCATCTCCCGATTGAGTCGATCGACACGGAGAAAAACGTCGTCAAGTTCAAGTACAAGGGGGGCAAGACCTTTACGGACGATTTCTCCGAAGACGGCGCCCGATACGTCGTCGAGAACGTGTTCGAAGCTCTGGACGCTCCCGGCGAATGGTATCTCGACAAAAAGGCCGGCGTCCTCTATTACATGCCGAAGGACGGCGAAGACATGAGCAACGTCGACGTCGTCGCCCCGTTCGCCAAGGAATTATTACGGTTCGAAGGCAATCCGGCGGAGCGGAAATTCGTCGAATGGGTTCGTTTCGCAGAAATATCGTTCCAATATTGTAATTTTGAACTGCCGCCGGGAGATGCCAATGACAATCAAGGTTCCTCATCGGTTTCGGCTGCGGCGAATCTGATGGGAGCGAAACATTGCACCTTCAGCGATTGTACTTTTTCGAATCTCGGGACGTTTGCCATGGAATTGAAGGCAGGATGCGCGGACAATCTCGTAGTGGATTGCCATTTTCATGATCTCGCCGCCGGTGCTATCAGAATGAACGGTGGCGGGGCCGGTTCGAACACGTTGTTTCACACGAAAGGTAACCTGATACGGGGTAATGAAATTTCGAATTACGGTCAGATTTTTCCTTCTGCCGTTGCAATCATTCTGCAACATTCTTATGATAACTCGATTTTTTACAACCATATTCACCACGGCTACTACACCGGCATTTCACTTGGTTGGGTTTGGGGGTATGGACGAAGTATAACGCAGAACAATCATGTGTTGCATAACCACATCCACCACATCGGCCAAGGGCTTTTGTCCGACATGGGAGCCGTTTACACGCTGGGTCCATCCTACGGTACGAAAATTTGTAACAATCTGATCCACGATATCGACGCCAACAAATACGGCGGTTGGGGGATCTACAACGACGAAGGCTCCACGGGAATTCTGGTCGAGAAGAACATCGTGTACAACACGAAGTTCGCCGGATACGACATGCACTACGGCAAGGAGATCACGATTCGGAACAATATCTTTGCCTTCGGCCGGATGGACCAGATCAACCGGACGCGCGGCGAGAACCATCCGAGTCTGTATTTCGAGAACAATATTGTTTATTGGAAAGAAGGAAAGCTCTTCAGCGGCAACTGGAAGGACAAAGAGTACGAATATTACGTCAATCCGATCCGCAAGGAACAGCCGAAGTTCACACGGAACTTCGAGTCGAACTGGAACGTGTTCTACAATCCGACGAAGAAGGTCGAGGAAATCGATTTCGACGGCGGCAAGTTCGCCGATTGGCAGAAACGCGGTTACGATAAAAACTCGCTGTACGCCGATCCGATGTTCGTCGATCCAGACAACGGCGACTTCACGTTGAAGCCGGATTCCCCGGCGTTGAAACTCGGTTTCGAACCGATCGACCTGACCGGCGTTCCGGGAATGTAGCTTTCCCGTCCTTTTGCGAGTCGGAAGTCAAAGAGCCCCGAGTGTAGGCGGCCGAAAAACCAATACGGCGCCGAAACTCGGAGGTTGAAGCAGGGAAAACGTGTTTTTTGTCAAACCGACGTCTTGTTTTTCTGAAAACTACAGCGATAATGAAAAAATCTAGTCCACGTCGTTCCGATTAGCCGCGTCGCCTGCGACGCGTTGGACCCGGCAAGTCCGCCGAAAACAATAACAGCCGGAATGGAGCCGGTACTCCGGCGTAATGACGGCGAGTGAAAAACCGTCATTCCGGCGAGTACGCCTCCATTCCGGCTGTTGTCGAGAGTATCACCATTTTTTTCTGGAGTCTCAAAATGTCGTTATTCCGATCGAAGAACGCGAAATCGTCGTCAAAGAGAGCCCCCAAGCCGCGTAGTCTGCGTCTCGAATCTTTGGAGAGCCGCGAACTGCTCTCCGTCAGCGTCGCGGAGTTCAATGCGATCCGTTCGCAGTACGCCGACTTGAATCTCTCGTCGAACATGGCGAACTACAACGTCATCGAGATCACCGCCGCCCAATTGTCGGACGCCAATCTTCGCAACGCAATCACCACGGCCAGAACGACGACCAAGAGCGATTTGATCGTCTGCCGTACCACGGCGTCGCAAAACAAAATCACGCTCTCCGGCACGGCATTGACGATCAGTAGTATTCCCGCGAGCATGGGAAGTGTGATGATCGTCGGTTATGGAACGACGAATCTCACGATCGACGCCGACAGTGTATCGGGCAAGAATTCGAATGTATTTACGATCACGAACAGCAACGTCGCCTTGGCTGGTCTGACGATCACCGGCGGGAAAACCGCGAAAGGCGGCGGGATTTCTTTCTTCGCGAGCAGCTGCTCTCTTACAATAACAAAATGCGAGATCACGAGAAACACGGCTTCTGCTTACGGCGGCGGCATTGACGCAGAAGGAGATGTGACGATAACTTCTTCGCTGATCTCCGACAATACAACCGGCGGTTATGGAGGTGGAATCATTGTCAACAATGGAGGAGGGGGAATAATAGATAATTCAATTATCAGTAAAAACACCGCAAATATCGGGGGAGGAATACATGCGAGTTCGTCGCCAACCAAGGAATTAAGAATCGTCAATTCGACGATTTCCGATAACACGGCTACGGCTTCCGGCTCCGGACGCGGTCCCGGCGGAGGTGGTATTTGCACGGACAGCACCACGGTAACAATCGTGAATTGTACGGTTTCGGAAAACAATGCCTCCAATGGTGCCGGGTTGTACCTTTTCGGGTCGACAACGAACACGATCATCGGCACGACGATTGCCGGCAATCGGGGGGAAGGCGCGACCGCCAGAGGAGGCGGCGTCTTTATTTATGGGGCATGTGATCGTGCCGATTTCATCAACACGGTGATCGCGGGCAATTCCGCCGTTGATGGCGGCGGCATTTACAACGAGAGCTCCTACACGACGATCGTCAATTCGACGATTGCGGGTAATGAGGCAACGCAACAAGGCGGCGGACTTGCGAACATGGGAGTGATGGCAGTCCGGAATTCCATCGTCACAAAAAATTCATCACCCGACAGTGCAGATCTTTGGACCAATTGGGGAAGTACGAACGCTGTTACATCGGTTAAATACACCCTGATCGGCAACAGTTCGACTCAAAGCAGGGCAACTTTTACCGACGAAGGATGCAATTTGATCGACAGGGATCCGCGTTTTGTCGTATCTCCGTCATCGCCCTTGTCTTCGTGGAGGACGTGGAATCTGCAATTGAGTTCGTCTTCCCCGGCGTTGAACGCCGGAAACAGTTCGGAAAGCCTTTTGAGCGGCGTGACGACGGATCGGGGCGGCAACGCCCGGTTTGCCGGTACCGTTGACATGGGAGCGTACGAATATAGTCCCCTCGGCGTGCCGCAATTTACGGCAATCGGCATCTCCGGCGGCGTCAAGTTGACTTGGACAGCGATCGCCGGAGCCGACCGATACGTCGCGTGGCGACGCAACGCAACCAATACGGCATGGATCGAACTGGGCTCGGTCACCGGAACGACCTTCACCGACACCACGGGACGAGTTAATGTCGCAGAAACCTACGCCGTGCGTGCGTTTTCTGGAACGGAAAAATCAAGTTACCTCACGGTAAAAGGCACCGCGCTGCTCGGCGTGCCGCAGGTCAAGGCAAGCGGTGTACTCGGCGGCGTCAAGTTGTCTTGGGACGCAATCAATGGAGCCGACAAATACGTCGCTTGGCGACGCAACGAAACCAATACCGCGTGGATCGTACTGGGTACGTTCACCGGAACGACATTCATCGACACGGCGGTCCGAATTGGCGTTGCGGAAACCTACGCCGTTCGAGCTTATCAGGGCACAAAGGAATCCAGTTACCGTGCCGTCAAGGGAACCGCTTTGCCCGCAACCCTTGGCGTACCGCAAGTTACGGCAACCGGCGTTGCCGGCGGCGTCAAGTTGACGTGGGACGCCGTCGATGGAGCCGATCGGTACTTCGCTTGGCGACGTAACGCAACGAATACGGCGTGGATCGAACTGGGTACATTTACGGGAACGACGCTCACGGACACGGCCGCCCGGGTTGGCGTTGCGGAAACCTACGCCGTTCGAGCTTATCAGGGCACAAAGGAATCCAGTTACCGTACCGTAAAGGGAACCGCCCTACTCGGCGTACCGCAGGTCAAGGCAACGGGCGTTTCCGGCGGCGTCAAATTGACGTGGGACGCAATCACCGGAGCCGACCGATATGTCGCATGGCGACGCAACGAAACCAATACGGCGTGGATCGAACTTGGCACGTTCACCGGAACGACGTTCACGGACACGGCCGCCCGAGTCGGTATTGCGGAAACCTACGCCGTTCGAGCTTATCAAGGCACGAAAGAATCCAGCTACCGCACCGTGAAGGGAACACGTCCCGCGATCGCCAACGCATTTTTCGACTTGGCCGACGCCGAAATCGACGCTCTGTTCCTGCAACCGAGCGTGTGAGAACAGCTCTTTGGACCCCCCAAGTTTCGAGGGGGCGGCCACTGAAACAATACGACGCCACAGTCCCCGGATGAATTCGCCGAAACCGAATTATACCGTAGCACGGTAAGACGGTTTCCTTCGGCTTCATCGACGCCGCCTTCCGTTGGTCGGCTCATCGTTCGGCGGTATTTGACTTTACGAAAAAAAGCGAAACAGCAAAATCTTTCCTCAAAATGTCAGTCGAATGTCGTTTCGCAGTATAAT
>JAVBQW010000086.1:0-6328 GCA_031548665.1 Thermoguttaceae bacterium | reverse complement strand
TCGAGAGGATCGACCATGAAAACGCGTCGATCTGCGTTCTCGCATTGCTTTTGTTTCCCATGCCTCCAAAACCCATCTTCGTCACGCAAGTGGAGCCGTTCCACTTGCTCTAAACTGTCCGAAATCGCTGGGGCATGTCAGTCCGCTGCGCTACGCAGGATACTGGTCAACTGCCCCGAATCGACCGGTGGAACATGTGAATTCAAGAAGCGGGCAAGAAGGGCATCCTTGAGGTCCGATCCGATTCCCAGCGGTCCGTTGGATGCGGACAGTACGGTACTCACTCGGCGCCAAGTGCGGAACGTATCCAGGTTTGACTTTGATATTTCACTGGGATGCAAACGACGATCGATACCAAGTTCATTGCTTTGCTCCGCAAGTTGCTCCATGACCGACTGCTGTTCCCGCGACTCTATTTCATTACAGTATCGATCGTTGTCGATGTTGAATTTAAGAAAATCATCATGGGAGGGCTCCACGAGTCGCTTGAAAAGCGGCAAATTATGGACGGCATGGTCCATCTGATAGATGAGAATATCCCGTAAACGCTTGACCTGTTTGGGTATTCGAATATTATCTTGATTTTGCTTCAACCATTTTCGAACCAAATACTTCAAGTCGACCGCCACTGTTTCGTTCAAGCCCGTCGCGTAAATGATCCGTTGCTCAAGTAAAGCGACATCCCAAAGGAGCGATTGCCGAGAAAGATCCCAAACCAACTGTCGGGCGCCGGACACCGCCTGCATACATTCGTCATGGAAAGCTACGGCATCATAGGTGATGATCGACCGGTCGCGATGCTTCGCAAGAAAAGCGACGACGTCTTCGTGTTTAACTCTGTTTATTTCGACAGCATTACCGACCGCCGCGTAAAAACAAACGGAATCATCCTGTTCTCTAGGAGTAAGATATTGTGGCAACAGAACGCAAATGCTGTTGTCAAGCACCGCGTCGGTGGTCCACGGCGTACGCAGATGCGTTGCTGGTGCTGTATTCATGTGATATTTGCAAAAAAATAATGGGAGAGCGATACGCTCTCCCATGATGTCAAAGCATCAACCGGATTCCTTGGCAATGGCGATTGCCAGATTGAGGTCGCGTTCGGCGTAAACTTGTGTCACGTCGGCCTTTGCGTGTCCAAGCACGACCTGCGCCGCTTCGAGACCGTGATCTCGGCGTATTTCTGTAGCGCGTGAGTGTCGCAACTGATTCGGAGCCCACAGCGGAATCTGGACACCAGCTTTCTTGGCTCGCATTATACCGTTTTCCAATGCGTTACCGTAAGACTCCGTTGTAAAAAAATCCTGGAATTTACGCCGTTTTTGCTTTGACCGTCGCATCGACTTCGCTTTTTCCCGTCGCCGAAGTTCCGACGGATATACCGGCGCTCTCCGTCCTTTGGCCGATGGAGCTTCGACGGGATGATCGCGTAGCCAATAATAGGACTCCTCCGGCGTGAACAACGGCTTGTCGTCAGGGCGATCCAGAAACGGTTTCAGCACCTCCTGAGCTTTGGGACCAAGCGGAATGATCTTGTTTTTGCCTTTCCACTGCGTTTTATGGGTCGTCGGACGGTACAGCCACACCTCGCCGCTTCGATCAATGTCGCAAGGTCGCATCCGACAAACCTCGCCCGGTCGCATGGCACTGAGCCGTTGGACCTTGACCATGGCCGCATTGACCGGCGACAAGAACGGGATCAGGGCGTCGACATGTTCATCCGGGACCGGTGGAATTTCCGGGCGGTCCGGTGCCTTGGTTCGACCTTTCCGAAGACCGTCGACCGCTTGAAGGGCATGGAAAATCGCAGGAGGGACCATTTCTTCGGCAACGCCCCACTTGAACATGCGCTTGATCCGGCCGATCCGCTGATTGATGACCTTTCTGGACAACTTCGCTTCAATCATGGCCTGCCGTACCAACTTCAAGGCCTTGGGACCGAATTGGTCAACCGGCGTATGGCCGTAGAGTTTGCGGAGTTGCCGCAACGAGTACCGCAAATTGTCAAGTTCGTTTTTCGAGATATGGTCTTTCACATGCAGCAGGTAGGCTGCCATGAGATCGACCACCATCATGCTCGGATTGGACTTCTCAGGGGAAAGCGATGGAGTAACAGTGCTGCGTCCTCCGCTTTGGGCCAGTTCGGCGATGAAGCGGCTGTAGGCTTCAAAACTTTCAGGAGAATTGGCCTTACCGAGATAGTGGCGTTTTTTCTGCCACCAGACAAAGGCCCGACCAGTCGGCTTGTGCGTCTGGTACTTGGGAAACGATTTGGTACTTCTTCGAACGGTCATGGAACAGCTCCTTACCTAAGTTGCCAAAACATGGGTCATTCTGACCCACGCAAGCAAGTTCAGTGCTGCTCTGCCGACCATCGACAGGTATCGTAAGTACCGATTCAACCAAGAATTAAGAAAGCTCCCCGGGAAGGACTCGAACCTTCGACCTACGGATTAACAGAGCGTTTTAGTCGTTTTTTGTTGCACAAACTATTGAAGCTGTTTTTTTATTATTTTCAGTAAAAAGCCTTGTTTTTAAGGCTCAAACGACTCCTATCATTATAGATCATTATGTATTATTGTGAATAGGGATATACCTCGTTTTCGACTTCCAAACATCGTAAAACATCGTAATCGTCCTGATACCCACAAACCGGCGAAAACCGGATCGAACCCGGATTTTACCGCCCGAAACCTCCCAGAATCGCGTATAAGCGAACGGCGGAGCGGATCGGCGTTTTACCCCATCCTCAAAAAATCGCCGCCAAGTCGCTTCTGTGGCGTTCCATCGTCGGGAACGGCGAAACAACCATTTCAGAGTACCTTCTTTTTCTGTCAGAGAATTGCGGCGGAATTCTGTAAAACAGGGACGGGAGCGATCAAAACGTCATATTCATTTTTAGCCCCTAATATCGTCCATTTCGACGGCGAAATCGGTCATGTAGCCAGTGCAAGTATTTCGCCGATTCTGCCGTCGTCTCAAGATAGCGAACGGTAAAAGTCTTCACAAAGTTTCTCGATGTAATCACGTCGAGCAAGTTGGTTCAACCATTCTTTCGGGATACCGCTTACTCTGTAAAGCATTCCGGCGAGTCCACCGGCAACGGCGGCAACGGTGTCCGTGTCTTCGCCGAGATTCACGGCTTTCAAAACGCAGTCTCGATAATTGCCCGTATTCAATAAGCACCAGAGAGCGGCCTCCAATGTATCGACGACATAACCGCTGCTCTTGATTTCCCGTTCCGGCAATCTTTCAAAACCATTTTTGAAAAGTCGCTTGTAAGGTTTCAGGTCTTCGGCATATTCTTTTTTGTTTCCGTAATATTCTTCGGCTTTTTCCAAACCAGAATCGATTGCGATTTTCAAATCCAATGCTTCGAGCAGGCTTTCGGCGATCATCAAATAAATGCCGCAGGCAATATGGCTTCGTCTGTGAGCGTGTGTCAATGAGGAAACATCGTGAATAACATCGACGGATTTTTCGTCTATCGTGTGGAGATAAAAAGCGAGGGGCAATATCCGCATCATTGAGCCGTTTCCGTTGTCGTATTCCGACTTACCGCCGCATTGGATCGGTTCCGCTCCATTTTTGAAACGCTGCAATGCTTTTCGAGTTGCGATACCGACATCGAACACTTCATCGTGAGCCGTGTATTTTCCTTCGTCGATCCACGAAAGGAACCGCTTCATTATATCGGCATAATCAACCGTTCGGCTTGTCAGGCTTTCCAGCAAACAAAGCGTGAGGCTTGTATCGTCCGACCACGTTCCGGGCGGCTGATTGTGCGTTCCGCGACCGATCATATCGGTAACGGGATTACGGCGGAGCGATTCGCGGCTTTTGAATTCCACCGGAACGCCGAGGGCGTCACCGACGGCCAGTCCGAGGATACCGCCGAGTATTTGGTCTTTCAGTTTTGCGTCTTTCATTTTGTTACCCATTCTCCATCGGCGAAATTTTTCACGTCGCCCCGCTGCGTGCCGGATAACGTGTACTGCTTCCCCTTCGGATTCTTCTTTATTCCGCTTGCGAAGTGTCGCAATTCCGTTCCGTTTTTTCGTCGCAACCATTTGTTCAATGTCGTCCATTTCGCCGCCCAAGTCCCTTCGGAGTGCGGCAACTGCAACATGATTTCGGGGCTGAAATCGAGAGTCGCGTCGATCAACGAACATTTGATTTTTCCGGCAACGGTGTTCTCTTTTCGGCGTTCGCCTTTTCGTTCGTCCTCAAACGGGCTGAAATGATGTTGATGTCTCGGATTAAAAATCGAAAGATCGTGGCAACCGAAAACGGCGATTTTCTTACCATCGATTTTATGTTCCATAAAGTGAGAATTCAACGGCATTCGAATCAGGCAGTCTCTTTCTTTCGGCTGCGGATACGATTTGCCCGTCCAGTGGAGCGGTTTATCTGTCCGCAAATCGTAAACGAGTACGAATTGAATCCCTTTGGTCTTGCTCTCTGGGGCGGCTTTGCTGTCAATTCCGATAACCAGATAATTCGCAACGGATTTTAATTCTTTTATTGTTTCACTATCTATGGATCGACGAAACTCGGTCAATGCCTGTTCTTTGAGGGTTTCGATTTTCGCGTACCATTGCCGTTTTTCCGTTTCGTCTTTCGGTTCGGTGAGCGGTGTATCGGCTAGATCGTCTTTGATTGTAAACGTCAAAAACCCGGCAGGCAAGAGTACGAATTGATGCTTTTCGCCTTTTTTTCCGGACTCGGCGGCGAAGTCCGTCAAGAGTTGGTTCTTGTTTCGAAGTTCGGAGTCGGTAACGATGATTCGAGCGATGGTTGCCATAGTGCGATAGAGGTTCGGAGGATTCGTAAATACATCGAAAAGCCTTGTTTTCAAGGCTCAAACGCTGTTTTTATTATACCCCTTTTTCGGTTTTTATCAAGGTCTAAAAACCGCCCCCAATCACCGAAAACCCCTATAAATCAGACTCAAAACTAATATTTGACACGAAATCGCTCCCTCCGAACGCTCCAGATTATGCCGTAAACGGGGGCGAACGGTTCGGAGGGATTTATCCCGCCCCGGATCAAACGCCCCGCAAAACCGCTTCTACGGAGGCGGAGCGGGGTATCAGATTCGGTGAGGGATTGTTGATCCGTATTCGACCTCGCTATTCCTGATTCAGAGCTTGACGCACCGTGCGGTCGAGTTCGCCGCATGACGTATATTTCTGCTTCGAAAGGCAATTTTTGTTCAAGCAAATAAATGTGTACAGGTTGTGTTCCCTGTCCCGAGGAATTTTTGTCACGCCCAAGGTCGCTTGCTTGCAGTAGGGACAAAGAGCTTCTTCGATGAAATATTCCGGTTCTTCGATGACTTTGATGAGATTCTTTGAGCCGTGCAATGCAGCCTTGCGACGTATCGATTCGTATTTCAACCATTCACGATATTCGTCAAGAATGTCCCATTTCGTTTCGATAAGCGGCGTGTGATCGTACCGGCCTCGTACAGGCGGAACAAAAACGCCGTAGAGTTTTTGCTTCGACAATTCCGGCGAAAATCCAAGATGAACGAAATAGGTCGCCACAACGACGCCCGTCCGATCATGGCCGCCTTTGCAGTGAACGTAGATTTTCTCGCCGAGTTTTTCGGATTCGTCGATTTTTTCATGAATCTCATTCAGTCTCGAAAAATCAGGGCTTGTATAGTCCCTCGTCGGATAATGAAAACGAACGCAAGTTCCCGGCAAATGCCCGGCATATTGAGTCAATGGTTCATCGGTCAGATCGATGATCGTCTTGATACCGAAATCGAGCAAGCTGTTCAATTTTGGAATTCCGTCTTTAGGTCGTATTTCATAGGGATACTCTCCGGCATAGAAAGTGTCCGTGACTTTGTACGAATATTTGAAAGGAAGTCTTGACATTTTTCGGCTCCTTATCGATGGTTGGATTTCATGCTTGACAATCGACGATACCGGAAAGATATTCGATCATCGGCACATTCCCGCTTGCCATTGCACAAACAAGCGGAGTCGAAAGATATTCGTCTACGACATTCACATCGGCTCCGTGTTCAACGAGAAATCGAACGCTTTCAAGATTTCCATTTCCCGCTGCGTAATGAAGCGGAATCGTGCCGTCACTGTTTCTGGCATTCACGTCAGCTCCGCTTTCAACGAGCAATTTCAAAAGTGTGATAGAATTCCTCAAAGCGGTTCCATAATGCAAGGCGGTGTTGCCATTATCGTCCTTGACGTTCACGTTGACGCCGCGACGGATCAAGGTTTCGGCAACATCGTCCCGCCCGTCGATGATTGCTTGAAAAAGTTGCTTGATGTTATCCTCGACTGGCAAGGAGAGTCCC
>JAVBQW010000191.1:0-5615 GCA_031548665.1 Thermoguttaceae bacterium | reverse complement strand
TGTTCAAAATTGCGGCGGTGGTGAGGTCGAGTGTTCGTCGGATCGTTTTTTCGTTACCGACGAGTTGTCCATTTCGTGAGCTTTGGTTTGAGATTTCGAGTCGTTTGGGGGCGTTGGTGACGGGCTCGGACTGACCGAGCGATCTCTTGGAGTCATGCAACCCTTTTTGGGGGTGGGGGCGGCGTGCGCCGATCGTCGAAAACCCGTGTTTTTTCATGAAAATTTCACGATTTCGCTCCCTCCGGGAGGAATCCTTCACTCTCAAACACCGTGTGAAATTTCCGGGCTAGAAGCCGGGCGACCCGATTCCCGAGGATTACCGCCAATGGGAAAAGCCCGCCGTCGGGCGTTCCCGCAATAGTTCGTACCGCCACCGTCGCCTCGTGTCGCCCACCAGCGGTGGATCGGGACAAAATCCCGACATCCTACGCAGGTCGCGACACGGTGCGAGTCCGGGCGTTTTTTCGGGGGAATGGAGACAAAAAAGAGAAAATCGAGTAAAATTTCATACTGCCACCCGACACCGGAATCCGCCCCAGCGGGAAAACAGAGGGGACCGAGAGCCGACTTAACCGCTTTCGGGCAAAGAATTTGCTCGCCGCCCGGCGGGAGCCATTGCGACGGTTTCGGCAGATGCGGTCTTGCACGATTTTGTTCCATTTCTGATACATCGTTGTGCCAACTTCCAAAATTCGTCGAACGGCGACCTCTTTTTTTTGTCTTTGATACGTCTACATTTACTCAGGGAGTTCCCGATTTACTCTTTTTGGGGAGAAATATGACCTCAGACCCATTGTATCAGGCTGTACGGCGATATGTTTGGCGGCTGCTCCGAGATGCGGAGATGGCGCAAGATGTCGCGCAGGAAGTGTTTCTGCGACGACAGAAACAAAAATCCATCAAAAACGAACGGGCTTGGGCCTATCGAACCGCTCGGAATTTGGTGATCGACCATTTCAGGAAACAGGAATGCCGAGGACCGATGGAAGAACTGACCGATGCGTTTCCTGACGAATCGACACGATTTCAGCCGCTTCATCAGGCGGCTCGAAACGAACAAGCCGAAATGCTACACGAAAAACTCAACGACCTTTCGACGCGGCACCGGGAGGCGATCCGGTTGAAATTTCAGGAAGGACTTTCCTATGCTGAAATCGCGAGAGTAATGAACGAAAAAGTCGCGAACGTCGGTTGGCTGTTGCGCGATGCGATTGAAAAACTGCGGAAAGAATTGCTTTCCCCTGAATCGTGATAACGTCAACCGTTATTGCGATTCGCTCCATTCCGGCTTTTGTTTTCGGCGATAAAACAACCATACAATACGATCAATCATGAAATACGATACAGCCAAAATCATCGCTTTTGTCCTCGGCCAACTGCCCGAACGGGAAGCGACGAAAATTCAAAAGGCGATCGACGCCGATCCCGAACTGAAAAAATACGTCGATGAAATCCGGCGAGTCGTCGAAATGCTCATCCAATACCTCCAAGAGGAACCGCTCCCGGTGGATGAAGCCGTCTCATTCGACGGTTTACTCATCGATGAATGGGACGATGAGATGGACGTTGAGATGGACTATTCGAGATTGACGCGGAACAAGCAAGTGGAAGAGCTGGGCGGCTCCCCGGAAAAACTGGCCGATTTGCAAATGGTAGCCTCCGTCGCAAAACACTACAAATATCGCGGATTGAGCTTTCTTGATCTCCTCCAGGCGGGGAACGAAGGTTTGGAGAGAGCGAAGAAACTCGACAAAGAACGTAAGGGTAAAACTGGAAAGGATTTTCAAACTCACGCGACGAGGTGGATTCAGGATGCGATCACGCGGGCCCTCTCCACCCAATCAAAAACGATCAGGATCCCTGTTTACATGGTCGAAGCCATTTCCATGATGCGAAAAACGCTTTCGGAAGCCGAGCTGATTCGTGCTTTTCCGGTGCTTGCAGCTGAAGCAGAGAACGCGCCCATACACGAACGAAATCAGGCGTTGGCCGATCTTCTGGACGAAGCGGATGATTGCGATAGCATCGGCGAACCGAGCGTGAACGGTGATCCATCTTGTGATTCGCCGAGAGAACGTTATACCGAATTCGAGGAAAACAAATTCCTTCGGCCGGACGATGCGCCGTTTTCGACCTTTTCCGTCGATGTGGACACCGCGTCGTATTCCAAGGCCCGGCGGTATTTAATGGAACAAAATGAACGTCCTCCTGTCGATGCCGTTCGATTGGAAGAATTCATCAATTACTTCGATTACCATTACGCGCCGCCGACCGATGGGAAGCCGTTCGCGACTTACGCCGACGTTGCAACCTGTCCGTGGAACGCCGCCCATCTGCTCGCGCGGGTCGCTCTCAAAGGAAAGGAGTTTCCCAAGGAAGAACGCCCGTCGGTGAACCTCGTGTTCCTGATCGATGTTTCCGGCTCCATGGAAGGCCCGACTCGTTTGACGCTTATCAAACAGTCGATGATTGAATTGACGGAAATGCTCGACGAAAACGATCGGGTCGGTATCGTAACGTATGCCGACGATACCCATGTCGTGCTGCCGTCGATTTCCGGACGAGAAAAGCGGGCGATCATCGATTCCATCGACGGACTCGCTCCGGGAGGCTGTACCTACGGCGCCGGTGGTCTCGAAGCCGCCTACAAATTGGCGAAAAAGAGTTTGACGAAAAACGGTCAAAACCGCGTGATCCTCTGCACCGACGGCGATTTCAACGTCGGCGACAGCGACGACGCCTCGCTCCAGAAACTGATCGAGAAGAAGGCGAAAAGCGGCATCTATTTGACGGTGCTCGGCTTCGGGATGGACAACCACAACGACCGGATGCTCAAGATTCTTTCCACGAAAGGGAAGGGAAACTACGGCTACATCGACACGATCGACGAAGCTCGTAAGCTCTTGATCGAAGGCTTGACGGGAACGCTCATCACGATAGCGAAGGACGTGAAAATTCAAATCGATTTCAATCCGAAGCGGGTCGCGGCATATCGGCTGCTCGGTTACGAGAATCGGATCATGCGGGACGAGGATTTCCACGACGACAATGTTTCCGCCGGTGATATCGGAGCGGGACATAATGTTACGGCTTTGTACGAAATCATCCCCGCCGGCGCAACGGTTCCCGGAACCGTCGACAAGTCCCGTTACGCCGCGCAAGAATCGGGGGTGAAACAAGAAAAAACCTCTGGAGCGGCAGACGAAAAGCTCGCTGATTTCGCCGACGAATTGATGTTCGTCAAATTACGTTACAAGGAACCCGACGCGGACAAGAGCGAATTGTTGGAAAAACCGGTTGCGGCCGAAACGGCATCCATGTCGCCTGATTTCGAGTTTGCGGCGGCGGTCGCCTTGTTCGGCATGCTGCTCCGTGAAAGCAAGTATTCCGGCGACGGAAATTGGGACACCGTCCTGAAACTCGCGGCAGCCGGGAGCGAAATCGACGACAGCTATCGAGCCGAATTCCTCGAACTCGTCAAAAAAGCGAGCGCAATGTGATGGAAACAACAGGGAGCGTTCAAGGAAATGATGTTCGCTAAATAACAGCCGGAAAGGAGGCGGTACTCCGCCGGATTGACGGCGGAACCCGTCATGACGCCGAATCCGCCGGTCACAGGACGTCGAAACGCTGCAAAATGAAACAAGAAGAATAAAGGAACAATTATGAGCAAACAACATGAAGGCATCTATGAATTCGGGATGAATTTTCATTTCTCTGCAATTACTTTCCTGTCGTCATCGAATACGAAGGCATCTCGTATCCGACTTCCGAGCATGCTTTTCAGGCAGCCAAAACGCATGATAGGACATTACGTCAACAAATATCCGAGCTGAAAACACTCGCATCGGCCAAAGCCAAAGGAAAACGAATTCCCCTTCGTTCGGACTGGCAAGAAGTCAAGGTCGATGTCATGGAGGAGATAACATTGTTGAAATTCACGCAACATAATGATCTTCGATCCGCATTGATCGCAACGGGAGACGCCCACATCGAGGAAGCCAATCAACATGGAGATCGATTTTGGGGAACCGTTGACGACCAAGGCGAAAACATGCTCGGCATCATTTTGATGAAAGTACGAGACAAAATTCGGAGTCGGGACGTGGAAAAATAATCGGATGTCAATTTGGAATTATACTGCGTCCGGTCAAGTAATGAACATTTCGTTTAGCCCGTGAACCGAAGGTTCCGGTGTATTGGGAAAACTACGAACACATTGAAAGGAGAAACACCATGCTTGGCGCAATCATCGGCGATATTTGCGGCTCGGTTTTCGAATGGGCCAATTGTAAGACGGACGACCCTGATGCGATCGTTCTCATGGAGCCGACTTGTCGTTTCACGGACGACAGCGTGCTGACCATTGCCGTTACGGAAACACTGTTGCGGCATCAGGGATATGCCGAATCGATCAAGGAGTGGGGACGCAAATACCCGAAAGCCGGATTCGGCGGGGCGTTCCGACGTTGGCTGCAGACGGAATCCCTGGAGCCGTACAACAGTTGGGGCAACGGTTCC
This sequence comes from Thermoguttaceae bacterium, assembly GCA_031548665.1. Taxonomy (GTDB): domain Bacteria; phylum Planctomycetota; class Planctomycetia; order Pirellulales; family Thermoguttaceae; genus WRKP01. The sequence continues at coordinate 1,094 of JAVBQW010000191.1, read as the reverse complement.
GCGATGCGGGTTTCCCCGGTCGGTTGGGCCTTTGAAACGCTGGAGGAAACACTTGCCGAAGCGAAACGCTCCGCTGATGCGACGCATAATCATCCGGAAGGCGTCAAGGGAGCCCAAGCGGTCGCGGCGGCGATGTTTCTCGCACGAAAAGGCAAAACGAAACAGGAAATCAAGGACTATATCGAATCGAAATTCCAGTACGATTTGTCTCGCACGACGACGAGAATTCGTCCCGATTATGCTTTCGACGTCAGTTGTCAGGGGTCGGTCCCCGAGTCGATCATCTGTTTTCTGGAAAGTCGGGACTTCGAACACGCGATCAAGTTGGCGATCTCCATCGGCGGAGACAGCGACACGATCGCCTGCATCACGGGGGGCATCGCGGAGGCGTTTTACCGGAAGATTCCTCAACCGATGATCGATTTTGCCCGGAGTAAATTGACCGATGAAATAAATCGTGTCGTAACGAAATTTCGTGATCATTATCGTATCACGGATTCTTTTGCGGCCCCATCACTTAAACCGGAAGGAAAAAAACCGATGAACGCCAATACCATCAGTATGAACATTTTGGTCGATTCCAGCGGTTCCATGGGGCCGATCGCGTCCGACATGGCCGGCAGCCTGAATCAATTGATCGCCGAAAATCAAAATTTGGACGTTTTCGTAACCTATTCAACATTTTCGAACGATTACCGTCCGATCTTTGCCGACAAGCCGATCAAGAAGATCAGGAAATTCGCTTTCGAAACGGGAGGCGGTACGGCATTGGTCGAGTCCGCCTGCAAAATGATCGACGAAGTCGGCGTGCGACTCGCCGCGATGCCGGAATCCGAACGTCCAGGAAAGGTCATGTTCGTCATCATTACCGACGGCGAAGAAAACGCCTCCTCGCCGGAGTATACAAGGGAACGTCTGTTCGCTAAAATCAACGAGCAAACCGAGGTGTACAATTGGCTGTTCCTGTATTTGGGCGCGAATCAGGACGCCATTCAAGCCGCCAAAGATATCGGAATTTCCGCCGATCGTGCGGTCGATTGGCAAGCCACGGCAGCGGGCGCCGCGAGAAACACACGCCGGCTCGGGAGGGCTCT
>JAVBQW010000214.1:0-5417 GCA_031548665.1 Thermoguttaceae bacterium | reverse complement strand
CGGAAAACTGAAAGTTTCAACGCCGTGCTTCGTCGACCGTCCGGGCGACACATTCGCAGTCGGCTGCCAGAAAACCGGCTCGGAAAAATCGTTCGGCCATGCGAACGACCAATTCGGGCGTTTGGGGGTAGCAGTCGCCGTTTTGGGATTCCCGTTCAATGTCGAGGTATTGCAGCAGATGAGTCGCCGCAAAACGAAGGAATTGCTCCTGATGGGGGTGAAGATGAGAAATAGTGTTTTGCATGGTATATGTTAAATGTTCAGAGAAGATACGGTCGGTGCGTACCGCGACCGCTCTCGACAATCCGAAGATCGCAAGTTATTTCGTATGAAGGGGATAGGTCAGTAGAGATACCGAAAGAAGCACGGCGCGCGGGGACGGTAGGGCGGGCGCGTTGCGGCGACGGAAACCGTTCACGAGAATCGCAAAGCCGGGCGTCGCCCACCACAAAGCGGAGGCCGAACGAAGCCGGAAATCAAGGCCGATTCATGACGGCGCACGGAACCAATCTCCCCAATACGGAAACGTTGTTTTTTTGTTTGATTTCGACGCGACGGGCGCGTACAATTACCATAAGAGGGATCGAACCGCCCTCGACAAAAAACCGTACTACGGTTTCCGGGTCACGGTGCGCCAACATCTAGGCCCGGTTTTGGCATGAAGGCTCGCGGGTGACGATTCGGCGTCACCGACTTCGGAGCCGGGCGGCGGTCGAGTCATCCATTTTTCAGGACCGCCGTTTGTTTTAGAGAAAATAATTGTTGCGAATTAGCGACGGCAATCCGAACGCGTCGTTCCACGGATGGACGGATCAAGGCTTGGCGGGAACTCAACTATGTCGACAGCACGTCCGCACGATTGAGGGCTTCGGTCTTCGTTCGACCAAATGTCCCTGCCGGTTACGGTAAGATTTATTTGTAACGCTGCCGCAACATCCAACGGTAGAGTTCGGCATCGCCGTAGACTCGCCGGGGGATACCGTGATCCAGATCGGGATAGACGGTCAGGCGAAATCGGTCCCGGAGTTCGGGGTACGTTCGCCACAACGTTTCCATCGGCGTCAGGGAGCATTCGCAATCGATCACATCGTCCAACTCTCCGTGAAACGCCAAAACCGAGGCATCGTGAAAAGAATCAGGGTCGAAGGAACGACAGCCTCCGGCAAGCGGCACGGCGGCGGCGAAGCGGTCGGGATAACGTTGTACAGTTTCCCACACGCCGTAACCGCCCATACTGAAGCCGGTTATGTAAATGCGGGAAGGATCAATCCTGAACCGTGAACCGGTGCAAGATCGTGTACAATAACATTACGGCGGCGAGGAACCCGCTCAGATGAATGAACCGTTTCGCTTCTTCCCGGCCCCGTTCGTCCAGTTCATCGTTGTAATGGGCGACGTACAGCAGGAACCAGCGCACGGAAATTCCGGCGACGATCAACAGTTCGAAATAATACCACCACGGCCAGCCACGGAAATCGACGAAACGAAGAATTCCTGCCGTCGTCCAATCGAACAAGATCGGCCATAGGCTGAAAACGACGCTGAACAGACCGAGAACCAGCAAGGCCGCCCATGTGGACGGCGGCAGTTCCCACCACGGCGCCGGTCGGGATTCCGTTTTTTCGTTCATGATTTCGATTTCCTTCGTTGCTGAATCATAAGGCGGATCAGGTAGCCGATCGTTCCTCCGGCCAGAGCGGGGGCCACGAGGACTTTCCAACTCCAGACGCCCCGATCCATCCATTGCGTCCACGGACCGAGGACAAGCTGGTGATAGATTTTCGACAGAATACGGTATTGCGTTCCGACGGGTTTTCGCGACGTCAATTCCTGTGACATAAAGACGATCACCAGCAGGACGGCGACGACGATCAGGAGGGCGACCGTCTTTTGCAGCGTGTCCGGCCCGCCGTACCAATGGACGGCTTTGAGCAAAACCAACATCCATAGGAAATACGTCAGCGCCGTCGGCCAAGTACGAGGATCAAGCGAATACACGGCCCAGGCGATTTCCTGTCGACTCAACGGCGTCGTCAGGAGCAACACGCCGACCGCTCCGAACAGGATCATGATGCACCATCCGACCGGGCCGGGATTCCACCAGACTTTATTCGTTTCAACAATAGGCTCAATGTTTTCCATGATTCGACGTTTCGTGTTGAAGACGTTCCGCTTCCGCCGGAGTGATATGATAAACGTAAATCGAATAGCCGACGAAATCAACCGGGGATGCTTTTTTGAACCAGGCGAACCGTCCCGACGCGGCATAAATATCGTTGACGCCGAGTGCGAACCAACCCGACTCCGGTTCGGTCGGCGGCGTTCCCGCTGTCGGGATGCCAATTCTTTCAATTCCTTCCGGGCAGGGATATTCGATCCTGATCTTTTCTATTTCGGGATGCTTTTTCAAAAAATCGTTCAGGAAATAGGCGTCCTGTCCCCAGTCGATGTTGCTCCCCAACAATAATTCCGGACGCTTTTGTAGCGGGATCGCCTCGTTCATGAACGACATCGAATACGGCCAGGCATGAAGACTGCTCCCGACCAAGAAAATCAGGCACGACGTTACAGCGAACTTCATGGTTTTTCCCGGTTGCTGAAACGCTTTTCCCGTTCTCGCAATGAACAGGTACAGGAACGGCAGCGCGGGGAGCAAATAGCGGGGATGGATCGAAAACCCCGTTTGCGTACAAATCACGCCGAACAGGACGGCGAACGGGAAAAGGACGAAGAACTCGTCGCGCCACGGAAGCCGATAGGCGGTCCGACCGAACGTAAGGCCGACCGCAAGGAAAAGCAACCCAAGCGTACCGAGCGGCTCTTTCAAGGCGAGGACGACCGGATAGTAGTACCACCAACCCCGGTCGGAGTATTTTCCGAACAGATACGATTCGAGGCCCTTTTCGAAGTCGCGTTTCTGCGTGTCGAATCCTTGCACAAACTCGGCGGGAAACGGTACGGAAATGTTGCCGAGCAGGGAATTTACGAAACGGTTATCGCTTTCACCTCGGAGCGATTGGCTGATGAACGAATAGTCCTTGAGCAACTTGAACGAGCCGTCGAAAAGATAACTCATGTTGAGCGTGTACAGCGCAAGGAGCATCACGACAAGGAGTTGCGTTCCTTTCGGACGATTCTTGGCAACCAGCCATAGAACCGGAAAGATACCGAACGCGACGATCCACGTCAGCTTCGAGAGCGGCAACAATCCGATTCAGATTACCGTGCCGAAAACGTGTTTCCATGTCGGTGTTTGCAGCCAGCGCCGGAACCAGTAAACGGCGACGATGCCGAGCGACGCGGCAGCCATGTCGGGGCAAAGAGTCGCTCCCCAACCGAGAAAGAGCGGCGAAAGCGACCAGAGGATCGTGAACACCAACCCGGAGGCATATCCGTACAGTTCCGTCGCCAGTTTGAACTCGAACCAGCCGCCGAGAAAAATGATCGGAACGAAGGCACAGCGTCCGAGGAAACAGATCCATCGAATTTTTTCCGGCGGGTTGGCGGCAATAAAATCGGCGCCGACGTTCCACTCGGAGCGGTCCTGCGGTCGTGGGGAGTACGATTTCAGGTCGACGGTCGGTCGGCAAAAAACAATCGGCAGTCCGGTGATGATCTTTCCCAATGGCGGGTTGACGTGGAACAAGTCGAACTTCATCGTTTTTGTGAAGTATGCCGCCGCGCCGAGGTGGGCAACCTCGGTACGGTTCACGCTCGTCCGGGCGGCAATCCCGACCGTCAGTCCTCCTCCGGCGAGCAAAATGAAAATTCCAATCAGGCGAAAATACATGACATACACAACCCAAAACAAATGCGATGATTTTACGATGTCAAAGGATACAAGCAGAAATACGAAAGGCAAGCGAACAGCCCAACGGTCAGAAACGCGAATCAATGATCGCAGACCTTACTATTCCAAGAGTATTTTGATTGTTTTGATCGAAAATAGCAATCCAAAAATTTTTTGGTGCGATGTCGACATCGAATGATTACTTCGCAATGAACGATTAGTGGAAAAAATATTTAGAGAAAATCGCCAAAAACGGCAAAAATTCGTTCCCCATTTTTTCCCTTTTTCGGTCTTACATGTAAGGGCTATTCCCAAACCATACCATTCCGACCCGAAAATCGCCACAATAGGATCAATAGGTAAAATACACAGGAGAAAATCATGTATGATGAGATGAAGCGACGTGCTTTTTTGGCGACTATTGCAGGATTTTTGATCGGCGTACCTGTCGCCGTGCGTCTTTTGACGGGGCAAAAACGAGGAACCGCCGATTCTCACCGTTATGCCAAGGAACTGAACCAGTATCGTACTCTGTTGGACGTTCCGGTAACCGACCTCCAAGATTGATCGTCCGTTGCACTCCCATTGTCGCCACCCATCGAGGAACGACGGCGGTATGTATGATTCCATTCTGCTTTCGTTTCTCGCGTTTTTCGGCATCGTCATCGCTTGGATATTCTGGGGTGAGGTTCTCCTGGGACATATCGCTATCGTTCTCTTGGTGGCACGGTGGAAACAATTTCTGAAAGAATACATCCCTTGTCCGATGAATTCGTTTGAAATCGATAAGGATCATTATTTTCCTCCGATCATCGGGCTTTCATTGGACGAAGACGAACATTGGGCAGAATGCTTGAAACCGGGAAAAAACCGCTGTAAGAAATGTGGGAAACGACATTGCAGATCCAATAAAAAAACATGTTTGCCCGTCACGGCTTTCCTTATGTGGGTGGCGGTATTCGTTTTTTCGTTGTTCCTCTTGTCGGACAATTTCTGTGACATGCCCCAGCGATTTCGGACAGTTTAGAGCAAGTGGAACGGCTCCACTTGCGTAATGAAGATGGGTTTTGGAGGCATGGGAAACAAAAGCAATACGAGAACGCCAATCGACGCGTTTTTATCGTCGATCCTCTCGATTTCCGTGCTGCTTCCGTTTGCGAAACGATGTCTTCACAAGGTGCTCCCCAGCAGAGCTTGTGTCCGCTTCATTTCGCACAAGTATTCTACACCATTTCCTTTCCTTGTCAAGTCAATTTTCGCTCGAATAATAAATTTTCTCGAATTCCATCGGCGTTCGGTACTCCAACGATAGGTGCAATCGCTCCCGATTGTAGAACACTTCGATGTATTCCAGCACCGCTCGCTCCGCCTCAGCCCGCGTCGCAAACAATTCATGTCCGGGACTGCCGTCCAGACGTTTGGTGCTTCCGCACCGATGTACGAAAACCATCGGATGGTCGCTGCGCTCCCGATCCTCACTTCCGTTCACTAGCGCAACGGTTATATTTCCGAATCAAAAATACAACCGTTGTATCTTTCTGGCGGCAAGTACGGACTGGGAGCGCAGCGACCGTCCGACGGTTTTTCACGCCGAGCGGAAGCTCGGAAAGCCTGGACGGCAGGTCCT
>JAVBQW010000166.1:0-9251 GCA_031548665.1 Thermoguttaceae bacterium | reverse complement strand
AGAGGTGATAGGGTGAAAGAGTGAGAGGGTGGGAGAGATGTAACTGATTGATAAAACGTATCTTGCATTTTCCCTTTCACTCTCTCACCCTTTCACTCTTTCACTCAAAAGTTGGCGGTTTATTTTCTGGCGAAAGCCTTACATCTATACGGACTGCTCGACCGGGCTCGTTACGAAATCGCCAACAACGCCTATGCCAAGGGACTCGTTTTGACCTTGGCGGCAACGTGTATCGGAACGGGACCGCGATTGCAACTTCTCTCCGACGATGAGGGTTTCAACACCATTGTCGAAACGGAATTCGTTGCTGGGCTGAAGCCGTTCGATTATCGGAACGACTCCAAACGCTCCGCATGGCAAAGATTGCCGACGGAGAAGCCTTTGCCGCGATTCTGCGGAATCCGAGACTAAAGCATCCGGTCGAGATTGATATTCGTGCGATTGAAGCGGACCGAATTACGTCCCCTTACCCGACCATCTCGAACGAAGTCGAATGCATCGAATATGACAAATTCGGCAATCCTGTACAGTATCACGTTTCCTCGGAACATCCCGGCGATTCGTCGGTCTGGTATGGAACGTTCACGAACATCGCGTCGGAGTACATGATCCATTGGTTTCGCCCGGATCGACCGGGGCAATCTCGTGGGCTTCCCGAAATCACTCCGGCGCTACCGCTTTTCGCACAATTACGGCGTTACACGCTCGCCGTCCTTGCCGCAGCGGAAACGGCGGCGGACTTCGCAGCGGTTCTCTACACGGACTCCCCGGCCAACGGCGAAGCCCAACCGCTCAAACCCTTGGATATCGTTGCGCTGGAAAAACGAATGGCGACGACGCTACCGGATGGCTGGAAACTCGGCCAAATCCGGGCCGAACAGCCAAATACAACGTATTCCGAGTTCAAACGCGAAATACTGGGCGAAATCGGACGCTGCATGCAAGTCCCGGTCAATATTTTGCTTGGTGACTCTTCGAAACACAATCACGCCTCCGGGCGTCTCGATCATCAGACGTTTTTCAAAAGCAACCGCATTGAGCAAACGTTCTGCGAGCAAATCGTTCGTTTACGAGCCTCGTGAATGTCAAGTACGTCATGCTCGATTAGGCTTGAGACTCGAGGCTTGAGACGTGAGGTTTCAAGTACGACTTCTTGTTTTTTTTGATTCAATATTAACCACGGGCTGAAGGTCGGAAAATACCTCCGGCCTCAAGCCTCTAGCCTCAAGTCTATTACCATGTTTGAACGTTTGAAAAACGCGATCTCGACCTTGAGTTTTACGTGGCAATACGGCGTTTCACCGGAGCCCTCGCCGAATCCTTCACCAACGCCAACTCCGAATCGGTGTTCGAGGAACTCGAAAGTTCGTTCGTCGCGTTCGGAACGCTGTGGGAATCGGGAGATATGCCGGTGCTGAAGATGGACGACGCGTTCCGTGCATGGCGAAAACAACAAAATCGACGAGTGCAAAGCGCTCATGTCGGAGCGGATCACCTGTCTTTTGCCGTGGCAAGTGTTACGGAATTTGTCGGTCGACCAAAGAAAATCGGATCGGCTCTATTTTACACAGGGCGGCATGCCGAGTTGCATGGGGCATAGCGATTCGTTTGCTCACCACTCGACGACGCTGCAAATGATCGCTCGAGGCGCCCCGCTCATCTACACGCCGTTCAACCCGATTGTGACGTGGAGCATCACGAAAGGGGGCTCGACTCGCGGCGGCCAGACCGTTACGGAAATGGCCCGTGGAGCCAATGAAATCGGACACTTTCCTGAACATCTCGTCGGCACGAACAACCAAAGTGTTCCGTCGTATCGAGAGCATCTGGAAGCGGCGAAACAGTATCAAAGCGCGATCATGTTCCTCAACTATCGTGGCGCGGAACTCGCCGATGAAATCATCCAAAGCTGTGCCGTTGGACTTTCCGTTGCGCTCGGCAACTCGACCGCCGTCAGCGGCTCGACCATCGATTCCAACGGTGTCAAGGTCGCAACGCTCCGTGGAATCTGGGCGCACGCCACGCATTTCACATCGTACAGAATTGTTCGCGGCACGGAATATGTCGGTTGGGTCAACTCGCACGGCGCACGTTATAAAACATCCGACGAAGGGGAACCCGCCGATATGTGCTGGATGAACCGTTCGCTCGTCGAGCAGTTCGTTTCGACGGCCAGCGGATACGGTTCGCCGTACATCGTCTTCCCGGAATCCGTCACGAAATTGGACACAACGCTTTACGTCAAACAATCGATCCCGTTTCCGTCGAACTGGAGGACCTAATGAAGTTTAGCGATTACTTTTACGCAAGCATTCCGAGCGTTGCACTTGCAATACCCGTAGCGCAAATCCTTCCGAACCTCGAATTTCTTCAAGGTGTTGAAAAACTCGGCATTATCGGCATCCTCGCCGCTGGGATTTTGTTCTTCGTGATGGAGCGACGTTCGTTCATCGCCAAGAGCAGTGAGAAGCTCGAAACGCTTGATAAGAGGATTGTCGCTCTCGAAACGAAAGTGACAATCGGTAACGATAATGTCGTTAATCTCCTTGGGCAGCAACTCGAAGCACTCCGCGAAATCCGCGAGGGCCAAAGCGAAAACTTTTCTCGCATGTAGCAACTCACTTTGAAATCGTTGAGCGGCAATGAACCCACCCGACATATCGATACGATTAGACTTCAAGACGGTCAAGACCATGTTCTTCGACCGGGCGAAGATCAAAAACAAGGTTGACGTCCGAACGAGAAAAGTTCTTTCGAAGTTCGGAGCGTATGTCCGGCAGACGGCACGGAAATCAATTCGGAAACGAAAACGGTCGTCGACGCCGAACAGATTTACCAATCGTTTGACGGACCCACGTTTGCAAGGGCGCACGAAGCGTTCTACAAGGAAATCGACGAAGCGATTCCCGCCGTGTTGAACTTGGCTCGCGCAACGGGAACGGAGCTTGCGACCTCCGCCGAAATCTGTGCGAATACGCTAAGTTCCTTCGAGCTTCCGGCAAGCGAGATGGTTCGGGTCAGCGACGTCATGGTCGCGGCGGCGAACAATTCGGCGCAGACGCTCGAAGACTTGGGTGAATCGATGAGTTACTGTGCGCCGATTGCTTCGGAGTACGGACTCTCCTTGGAGCAGACCGCCAAGGCGACGGAGAAAAGCGAAAAGCATCTCGAAAAGATCGCCGCCAAGGACGAACCGTCGGGCAAGGAAGTTGTTGCGAAAAAGGATGCGACGAAGGATTCCGCGAGCGGCGAAGACCCGACGGTGCGAGAATTAAAGTTACAAACCCGCTATCTGCGCGACCTGTCCGACAAGGGAATCGACGGAACATTCGGTTGATCGGAGAAATTGAATGAGTGTGAAGATTGAAGAAATACTGGGTTTCACCAGTTCGAAGGGAAAAGACTCGGAGAACGTGTCGCGGCGTTTTTATGTCAAGGCCGACGATCCGAACTTGGCGAAGTCGGCACTCGAAGCTCACGCCGAGACGTTGCCGGTTCCGGAAGGACTTGAACTCTGCGACGTCGCCATCGACGAGGAAAAGAGTGCGAAATCTCTATTACGGTACGATTTCGTTCAAGTCGCCGGACGCCGGATCGAAGGTCAAGATGAAAATCGACGACGAACTGTTCGAAGTCTACGGCGAAAAGATGTCGGAAGGCCGCAAAGGCGCGACGCACGAACGGGCTTTTCGTATCAAAATGGAAACCGCCAAGGCCGCCAAGGACAAGCTCGAAAACCATATTCGGTCGACCGTCCTAACGTCCGGGCGTCTGCATATCAGCGACATCTCGGTCGATGAGAAGCAGGACGGCGACGGCTTTTTCACGGGCCATGTGGTGTACGGTAATCCCGATCACCGTGGACCGAACGACAGAATCACCGGCCATGTTCCCGCCTACGGCAACCGCTGGAGCGAAACGTACCAAAACGGTGTCCACGTCGCTTCCGCCGCCGAAAATCTTTTTGAATTGCGTGGATATTCGGACGCTTTTTCGGCTTTGAATGCGCTAAAATCGGCATATCAGAACGATTATGTCAAGGAAATCAGCGTCGAAGAGGACTCGTCGGGAGCGGATCGCGTTTACATCGGACGCATCCAGCGGACCGAGAAAGTCGAAGACGACGATAAACGTTCGGTATCGTTCGAAGTGTCGGGATCGCAGACAAAGCGTACACATTCTTTCGGCACGGTCGGCGGTTGGGCGGCGGGCGGCATGACGCCGCGCAACTACGGCGGACTGATCGGCGTGACCGACGACGGCGTTGAGGGGGTCGACATCGACACTGCTGTTTCGACATTTTCCGAAACGGTCTATTTTTATCCGTGGTTTTTGACGTCGAGCTATATGGCGTTCCTGGCAAGGGCCTACGGCTGCGTGAACAATTCCGGCTTTCGCGGCTTGCACGTCGGCGAAGTGCGTTTTCTCGGAGCATCGGGCTCTTATCGTGCCGGAGACAAATTCGCTGAACTGACTTTCGGTTACGCTCATTACGACAACGACGACAAGCTGGTACTCGGCTGGATCAACGAAATCGCGCAACAGGAGGCATGTGCGGACGATGACGACGAATAACAAGAAAGGAAAAATCGCGATCCTGAGCGGCGGCAGAAGGATTCAAAAGAGTGGTGCCGTCGCCGTTTACAACTCGAAAGGCGAATGCGTCCAGTGCTGCGAAACTTGCTTTGCGTTCACCGTGTCGCCCGCCGACGCCTTGGCCCAGGTCGGTGGCTCGACACGGAATTATCGTAGCGACGAGGAAATCATGGAAGCCCTCGAAGCGAACGGACGCCCTGTTTTCAAACTCACGCAAGGGAAATACAGCGTGCGGTACAAGTCGGGCTATTTCGTCATGGGGTGCGGTCGGATCAATTGCGCTCATTATCACGGATATTTTGTCACGTCTTTCGGCAAGCTGCCCGGCATTGTCGGCGGTTGGGGAAGTAGTTGCTGTGAAGGGCCGGAAGGATACGGTTACGAATACGATCAGTCGCAAACTTTCCGGAAACTGGAAGACTTGCGGAACGAAGACCCGGTCATTCACACCATCGACGAAGACGGCTTCATTCTCAAGACGGGCTAATTCTCCGTGGTGGTATCAGGATTACGTCGGCGGCGCGATGACGTTTGAACTTTGCGTCATCAACGGCCACGATACACGCTTGTAGAAATATATTCGATACAATATTAAAAATATTCCGGACGGTGAGACCGCCGCTCCGATCATGACGCCGGAAGAAATCGAGCATTTGCGCAACATCGCGGTTACGGCGACGACGATTCCGTGCAAGTGGATGATCGATACCGGTATCCCGGCGCAGGGGAATTGCCGCTGCAATCTCGTCGAGTGCGATTACAACGAATCGCCGATCTTTCGTGGCTTGAAACCTGAAAAACCGTTCCGTTGGAAATCCCGGCTCTACAATTCACGCAACTGTAAGTTCTTTCTACCGAAGGAGTAGCGATGCTCGTCGACAATGTATTGATCCGTCCACAGGGAACCCGTGAAGTTTCGATCTCGTGGGAAAGCGCAACGGATACGACTCGCTCGTACATTTTTATCAACGGCAAATTCGCTGTCGGTCCCTTCATGGCCGAGGCGAGAAACCGTATCGTCGTGCTGCCGGTTCCCGTCGATCAAACCTTCAAGATCGAGGTACAAGATTTCGATGACGACAATGAAATCCCCGCTTCGCTTGAGGAATTGCCGCTCGTCCAACCGGTCATCGCATGGAACGGCGTCGAGTCGGTGGTCTGTTACAGAATCTTTCACACCATTTTCGATACCGGTTCCATCGAGTCGCTGTTGGTGCAAGTCCCGCCGCTCTCGATGGATCGCACCGAAATCGACTGTCCTGTCAATCTTTCCAAATTCGGCAAGGCGACCAACGGGAGCCGGAATTTCGAGGGCGAAGGTCCGAGCCGGACTGGCACCGACCGCGATGGAACTTCAAGTTCCCGTTGGCATTATTTTCGTGTCGAAACGGTCGACCAGTTCGGTCATGAATCAGTCAGCGAAATCATCCCGTACTTCGCCGCCGACGTGAACGGACGGCTCCGCTATTTTTGCGTCGCGGCGAAAAACAATTCGAAGACCGACACCGTCTCCGCGCTCGGCGTCTGGACCGCTCCGCTGGCAACGGAACCTACCTCGTGGCCGCTCAAGGGATTTTGGATGCGGAAAATATCGAGCAATACTTTTTGTTACGTTACCAACCGCAGTGGGAACAAACTCTATCTGAAAGCGTTGAGTCGCGGAATTTTCAGCTTTAGCGGAGGAACGACGCACAGGGGATATGATGAAGCATGTGAACGCCAGCGGCGCATCGATTGGCAAGCTTCTCGACGTGCGAATCACGTCGGGCAACCTCAGCGACGGAAACGCCTCCGGAACCATGATGACGTCGATTTATTACGGTGCCAACGGTAATGTAGTCAACGAGCGGACCGGGGGGTATGCTTGTTCCCGGGGCATTATCGGCAACAGCGACAGAAATTTCGTCGTACCGGGAGGTTGGACGACCAATGACTTGTTGGAACCGGTATCGGACATTGATCTTATCGCCATCGAAAGCGGTGGCGAGTGGCGTGATCCGGCTGCCGTAACGAAAAAGCCGATTGCTGAAATGATGTTCCGTCCTTGTCACAATATCGACGAACGGGCCATCGCCGGACACCTCGCGCCTGGCGACTATGCCGCGTTTTGGCTCCAGCAGCATATTTTGCCCAACGTACCCGCTCACGCAGCGATTACTGGCGTGTTAGCATTTTCCTGGTACTAAACCGTAACAGATAAGGAATAATGATTACGGCAATATTCTCTTTTCCGCACCATGTCTCGCGTCAGGTGATATTGCGGACGTCTTGCATCGGCACGGGTAGTCCCGTTACGTTGGAGATGCCCAAGCCGCATCATGCTTCGCGGCAAGTGGAATGGCGTTCTATTCGCATTCAGACCGGGAATCCCGTTGCGACGGCGATTGCCGTGTCGCGTCCGTTGGTTCAGGAGCAACTGCGATTTGCGCGATCCCAAGCGGGTAATCCCGTAACGGCACAAATTGTATTTCCGTATCCTCTTGTCAACGCAGACATTCGGACGGCCCATGCCGTTTCGGGAAGTCCGGTAACGGCGTTGATCGGTTTTTCGAATCCCCTGAAGTATGCAGCGTTGTGCTCGGCGAACAATCGGGCAGGCAGTCCCGTTACAGAAAGAATCGCCTTTTACCGGTTGCCGACGCTGTATGCCGCTTTGAGATGGTCGTCTTGTCGGAAAAACTATGAGACGGCAATGGTACGTTTTCGGAACGATTACCATAATCTAGAAACGAACTCGATTTGTTACTGTTACGATTGGAAGACAACCTACGGCACCGCGTTACGATATCGGCACTGGTCCGTTGTCCCGGCAGGCTGGCGAATCGTTGCCAAAAACATCGAGAACGGTGAATCGTTCGATCTCGGTTTCATCGACGCCAATACTGAAATCCCAGCGTTGGAAGACGTTTTTCTTCCCGACGGCGAGTATGAAATCTCCGTGTTGACCTCGTCGCTTTTCTGGAAAGATTGTCGGGACAACCAAATACGGCAGTTATCGTTACGCCTGGACGGCAGGTCGCCGCTGTCGACGATTTACAATCTGCGCTCGGCGGTACTGGACGGTATAACGACGACTTATTGGTCGGCCAACCAGAGTGAACTCGACGATTGCGTCTTCGGCGTTTGGTATTCATCCGAGCCGCCGGTCGCTGTGAATCGGCCTCCCGACCAAACGGTCTTGTATTTTTCGTCACAAACGGAGTACGCAACGACGTTCAATCAAAACGCTCCGGCCTGGGTTGCCGTTGCCGCGATGCGAACGGAGAACGAAGCCGAAACCGGCAAGGTTCACGAACTCTATCTCGACTGGAGCAACGTCCCGCCGCGAAGACCGGACGATGTCATGGTTCTCATGCTCCCGGCGTTCGATGCTAAAGTCGAAAACCGACATGAAGACGACCCGTTCATGACATTATGGAACGGGTAAACTACAACCTATTAATGAAACATTTATGCCCGGAAAAACGACGAAAGGCGACGCCTCGGAGACGGTCGCCGTGAAAAAGAAAGCGGCTCCGAAACCTTACACGCCGCAGTACGGTGTGATCGTGCTGTGCGACGGCGAGTCGCACCAGGAGGAAGTGTACAATTTTATGAAAAAGGAGGGTTACCGATGCAAGGTGGTGACTGCTTGACATCGTTGTCGATTCGGCATCAGTGTGCCGACTTCGATTCTTACCGGGCGGCGCGGGTGAAAAGCCTGTTAAACGCCGAGACCGGCTGCAATTTCAATCTCGACGTCGACGTGGATTTGAGCGGCGACTGGAACATCGGCGTCGTGGTCGGGCCGTCCGGGAGCGGCAAGACGTCCATCGGGAAGAAGATTTTCGGTGACGGTACGATTATTCACGATTATCGTGAAAACTGGCCGGTCGATCAGCCGATTGTCGATGCCATCACGCCGAAGGGTTCGTTCGATGAAGTGACCGGCGCCCTTGCTTCCGTGGGACTCGGCGACGTTCCGGCGTGGCTCCGTCCTTTTCACGTTCTTTCCAACGGCGAACAATTTCGTGCGGGATTGGCCCGTTTGATTTGCGAGAAGGCGGAACAAGTCGTGATTGATGAATTTACGTCCGTTATCGACCGGCGTATCGCGCAGATCGGTTCCCAGGCGTTTCAAAAAGCTTGGCGGCGTTCGAATCCCAAGGGGAAGGCCGTGCTGCTCACACCCCACTACGATATCCTCGATTGGGTCCAGCCGGATTGGGTGCTCGACCTGCGGACCGGCAAGTTCGCAAGGGGGTGTCTTCGGCAACGACCAAAAATTAACGTCGACATTTTCAAGGTCAACCAAAATTACTGGCGTTTCTTTAAGCAGCATTACTATCCCGGAAATTTCACACGGTGTTTGAGAGTGAAGGATTCCTCCCGGAGGGAGCGAAATCGTGAAATTTTCATGAAAAAACACGGGTTTTCGACGATCGGCGCACGCCGCCCCCTCCCCCAAAAAGGGTTGCATGACTCCACGAGATCGCTCGGTCAGTCCGAGCCCGTCACCAACGCCCCCAACCGAATCGAAATCTCAAACCAAAGCTCACGAAATGGACAACTCGTCGGTAACGAAAAAACGATCCGACGAACACTCGACCTCACCACCGCCGCAATTTTGAACAATTTTATCCGGATCGTCGAGCATTGGGCCGACGCCAACGTCG
>JAVBQW010000195.1:0-22333 GCA_031548665.1 Thermoguttaceae bacterium | reverse complement strand
TCGAGGATCGAGTCCTTAGCAATCGAATATCGTTCCGTCATTATCGCTCTCCATGCGTGAAAATCGACCGTTTTCGAGCCGGAAAGCGTTTATATCAAAATACTTAAGTTAAGTCAAGATTAGATGACACAGTAGAATTATATCCGGCACCTTTGAAAAGCCATCGACGCGAACCAAAAGTTTCAAGAGTTCGATGGGGTTGGCAATCCATCCGCCGTTTGCATCTCTGGTCAATGGAGACAGAGGATAATAAGACGCAATCTCTCCGAAATACTCGACTTCACCGGGACCGGGAATTCTTTCTCCAATTCTCATGCCGTTGATTCCGCACGGCGTCAGGATGCGTTTTTTGACGTAATCCTCATACGTCATGCCGCTCTTTTTTTCGATCACTCTTCCAAGAACCCAATAACCGAAATTGGAATACGCATACTTCGTTCCCGGCGGATTTTCAAGGGGATATTTCCTAATGACGTTTTGCATCAATTCTTTTCCAACAGCCTTTTTTGATTCCGCTACCGAGGGATCTATCGGCCCGGAATTGCTCCACCCACCGGCAGTATGTTCAAGCAATTGCCTTACCGTGATATTGACCGGTTGATTGTCGTACTCAGGCTCGCCGTACTCGCCACGGAAAACGCCGTTTTTTCCAAACACGTCATCGTTGAGATTGAGCTTTCCTTCCTCCATCAATTTCATAATGGCAATGGAGGTAATCGATTTTGAGATCGAGGCGATTCTCATTCGATGCTTCGGAGTCAATGGAGTTTGTTGTTTGTCCGCAAAGCCAACGGCACCGGCGTAGACAAGTCTTTCACGATAGGATATGGCCATCGAGATCCCTCCCTCCAGGGAGTATTTGTCGCGGAACTCTTTCAAAATGTTGTCAACGGCCTTGCGATCGTTTTTGGACAAGAGCCCGGCCTCATTCATTTTTTGCTCTCTTTGAAGATACGCTTGATCTGTTTGCGAGAGCTTTTCAAGCGGAATCTCCGTTGTTTTTCCGTCCGTTTTTAACAATGTCACGCTTTTGCCGTCGTCGGAAATGTTGAAAAGTTCCGCTTCGGTTTGATGCGTACCGCTCGACGAAGTCCAAGTACGAACTTCATCGGCCTTGATTGCAAGAGCAAACAAGAGATAAAAGCAAACGAGAAAGCAGGCAGGCGTTTTCATGGCGTTTTTTCGAATGACGTACGGCGATTTTCTTTGTTATCGTACACATGCCTCATTTGCTCACGAATGCTCCAAGCAATCAATATCCCGGGAATTCCGTTCCTTATCGCCGTTTCAGTTTTTTGTATTCCGTATCGAAAAACTCCTTCGAAACATCAAGCAGCCAGTCATACACGTCGTCGGTATGAGCCCAGGCACGGATCGCGGCGTCGTAATAGTACATCGCTTCGTTCTCATCGCCGATGCCGTAGTGCCCCGGCGGCGTCGACGGCCTTTGCTTGATTTCGAGCAGATATTGAGGCACGAACGGATTGTGTTTGATTGCATCCCGCAAGGTCGCACAAGTTTTCGGCGTGTCGCCCGATTTGCGGAAGTCCAACAAGGCCCGACCGAAACGCCACCATGCCGACCCATCGTCGGAGTAGCTTTCGTACAATTCCTCGGCAGCGGCGTCCTGATCCACTTCGATCAGCAGATACAACGCCGTATAACGAACACCCTGATTGTCACCGGGATTCAGAATCAACATTTTCCGATAGGTATCCAACGATTCGAGGAGTTCGCCATCCGCCCGGAGGTTCGCCGCCAAGCGGTTACAATGGACGGATTGCGAACCTCCTTCTCGCCGGGCTCCCAGAGCCGGGAGTCGTCACCGAACACGTCGCCGGGGTTCCAAAACTGAACGCCGTCGCTGAAGAACTTGATCACCGCCTTTCGGGAATGGTCGCCGTAGTCTTGGTGGATCAGCAGATTGATCGCCGCCTCGCGGAACACCCGAATCCCCGCTGGAGCGTCACGTCGGGCCAGCGTGACGGGATCAATCTCGCGGAACGGCTTCGGCATGTCGGTACGAGCTTCCTTGAACTCGACGTCGTTCCCACTCACCGGCTTTCAGCAGCTTTTTCAGTTCAGGTAGTTTCATGATCATCTGTATCAAGTAATCAAATCTTGTAAGACGGTCCTTTCAGCCGATGCGATTGTATGCGACTCCTCGCAAAATATCCATTCGTCCACTTGTGGACAACACTGCTCCTTATATATCATCCGCCCAGTAGACATGGCAAGCGAGATATTCCTGAATCACGAATCGAATGTGAACCCCATCCTTGAGTGAAGCGTGGTATCGGTACTGTTCCGGCTGGACGACAACCCATGGATTGTTGCCAGGCCATCCTCCATTGGCGACAAGTCGCGTGAGCATACTCAGGCCCGATCGTCGAGGCGGGTGCCACGCTTCTTCAAGCCTCTTCAAAAGGGTTTTGTCGGCGTTCACGCCGAAACTTCTGACCGACAACGAAAACGAATCCGCCGATCCGAGCGTTTCGATCTTGGCGGCGGCAACGTCGATTCGATCCGGATGCAGTTCAGCCCCGATCTCGGCGACCACTTTCCATAGGTTTTCCATCATCCCTCCCGCTTCACAAAAAAGGCCGCATCGGAGCACTCGAACGTTTCGACGAGCAGAGCCCGGTCGAGATAGCGATTGCCGCACTCGCAGGACGTTTCCGAAACGAACGTACAGGTTCCGAAGCGGTCAGCACCTTCCATTCCGGCGTCTTGATGTCGGAGTCGGTAATCACGGATTCCGTGGATGTTCCTGTCTTTTTCGCTTGAATTGCCTGCCAGATGTCCGCAACCGTAAACTTGTCGATCCCGGCAAGCAGCGAGTTGCCGAGAGCCATCTTGACCACGCCGCCGAGTTCTTCGATGGAGTCGAGTTGTTTGAATACCTCCCAGCCGTTCACGATGACCTGATCTAACGGATTCTTTTCGGAAGGAATCGCCAGCACTGAAACCGTCGCGGGAAACCAGGTGTTCGTCGCTCCGAGAATGATCGTTTGCGGCTCCTCCTTGCAGTCGCAGGAAAACGTATCGTGGTGCGGATGCCGACCGCGACAGCCGGGCAGATTCTTTTGAGCATCCTTGCCGAAAGCATATACAAGCGATTGAGCTTTGCCGCATTCGTCACAACGCACCCACAGGTTTTCCGTCTGAAGCGAAGCACCGCTTTCAAAAAACCGAAGTACTCCCGTACAAGTCGATGGGCCACGATGAACGAACCAATGCCACGGAAAATCGTCGAGATGACCGTTACGGCACGCCAACAGAAAACGGGTCGGAACGGCGTCGGAGTTATCCCCCTTCTCAAAGGAAACGTGAACGTAATGCGTATGCTCTGGACGGAAATCATTCGGGACGATCTTGAACAAACCGCTATCGCATTCCGCGAGCATTCCACAACGGACACATCGCAACCAGCGAGGGAACGGCCTGACCGGAACGCCTTCAAAGGCTTCGGCGGTGAACGGGTTGGCGTCCCCGTCTTCTTTGAGCGGCGGCAGATTCAAGGTTTGGACCTGCGGCCCGAGAATTCGGCGAACGACATTCAGGAGCCGGGGTTCTTCAACCGGGGGACATAACTCTTTTCGCCAACTATCGAGCCCCATCGTCATGACGGAAAGGTTCGGCAAGTCGATCAACGCTCCGGGGCCGTAAGTCCACAAAAGCTGGCTCGGTCGGACTTCACCGATGCGATGAGAAGTATGCTTGCTCATGCTTCGCCTCCATCCGATGAATCATTGTCATCGTCGTTTCCGTTCAAAGGTCTGACTTTCCACGGAGGCGGTTCTTGCGACGGTGGGTCGTTCATAATGAGACGGACGCCGGGTTCGACCTCACGCATCGACATCGGAACGGTGAAGGTGTCCAAAGAGGCGAGCCCCGGCTTCTTCAACAACGGGGCGACCGATCCTTGGCGGCTCTTTTTTTCGTAACCGAGAACCCGCCCCGGTCGCTTGGCTTCCTTCACCCAACGGTCAAGCCGTTCGGCGATCATTTTTTTGATGTTATTCAAGGCCGCTTTGTTGTCCGTGACCTTCCATGCTCGCTGACCGAGTTTCTTCGGAATGTCCTTGCTGTTGACCCGCGAAGTGAGTTCGTCGATAAACTTGACGCTACGTTGGGCGAGACCGGGACGCAACACGTTGCTCATGCCGACACGGAATGATCGGGTCTGAACGTCATCTTCCGCCAAACGCCGCATTCCGCCGAGTTCTCGGAGCGAATTGAAATAACCGACGAGCGTCATGTACGGGTCGGCTGCCTGCCCGAATTTGTCGAACAAGGCTTTCGCCGCAGTGAGAAAGGCAACGAATACCCGAATCAATACCGCAGGCCGTGAGCTTCCGGGCGAACAGATGCCGATGTATTCCCGCCCCGGTATCGTTTCCGTCGAACGTTGAACGGAGAAAAAATTGTCCTCGATATCCAATCCGTGCGGCGGGAAAATCGACATCTGCCGCAAGAACACATTGTTGATCTGCTTCTCCGCTTTGCGAACCGTTGCCGTCGACGCGATGATCTTCGGCTTGATTCGTTTGCCGTTGAGCGTCCACGAGGATAGTTCGTCGACAGCCGATTCGTAGAGACCGACCATCGTTCCGAGCGGGCCGCTGATCAGATGGAATTCGTCCTGAATAATCAAGTCTGGAGGTCGGAGCGGTTTGACGGTTTTTACGGTCGCCGACGGAAGCACGCCTTTTTTTGAATGACTGTCGGGATGTTTCGCATCGGCCCAGAGAAAACCGTGCCGAGGACATTCCTTGGAGACGCGACCGAACAAGGTTTTCGCTTCGCCTTTCCACGACATCATGGCGAACTTGTCGACCGTCGCAATCAGCATTGATGGCGGGCGGTGGTAGATTTCCTCATCGACGACGACAACGGGAATCCCCTCTCCGCTTGCCTTTTTCGGACTGAAATCGCAACGTTCCTGCGGGTCGCCGCAGTAGAGAATCGTTTTGCCGCGATCCCGGTCGACGTAAATATCTCGTCCGGGTGAAATTGTCGAACCGCACCAAGGGCAAGTCGTCAGTTGAGCGGGTGTCGATGAAGCGAATTTGCCAGCACGTTCCTGCTCGATTGCGAGGTTACTTCGATCTGTCGCGTTCGGCGTCGTCGATTCGCCGACCCAGAGGCCGATCGTGAACGGTGTCGATCCCCAACAATGGCGGTTCGGATTTCGACGGCTTGGAGCGGATCGTTCGGCAACCGCGTGGCGTGAACTGAGATACCGTGTCCGACGGCGAACTCGACACGGTTACGGTAAATCATTTCAAGGGCGGTACGTTCGGTGTCGTCCTCGTTCTCGACATCGTGGACGGGCCGTTTGCGGAAAATCGCCTTGCCGTCCGGATCGCGGATGAGCAGTTCGGGCTGAAAAACCCACGCCGCATCTTGATTCGTTTCCGGCTTGAGTTGATTGTTCACCAGAAACAGGGCGATGAGCCGTTGCCGCTTGCCGAACTCTCGGTATATTTTTCCTTGTACGACGACTTCAGGCGAATGCGGATCGACGGAGATCGGCACGATCTCACCGGGCTTGAGCGGTATTCGAACAGTTCCCCCTGCCGGGTTCCGCTTCCAACACCGGGCCGGATTGCCGTTCTTCGGGTTCGTCTCCGTTTCACTGACGGTTCGTTCGTACCGGCCCCACGAGGCGACAACCTTGATTTCGGTCGCCTCTGAATCGATGCAGAGAGTCAGGCCGATCGAAGAGGGAACGAGCGATTGATTTAAGACGGTGTTGCGGTCTTCCGTTTCTTCGTCGTCGGTGTCGATCAACGTATCCGAATGTTCCTGCTTGTCCGCCTTGATATGATCCGGATTGGCGAGTGGAACAAGCTCTTCCGGCTGATCGTCCGGATCGGGACGCTCCGGCATCGGTTCGAGCGACGGCTCAATTGTCTTCGGCGAGAGCTTGCCGACAAGATAACGGTCGCGGACGCTCATACCGACGATCTCTTCTTCCGGTCCGTTGGCAGGACCGAGCAAATCGTCGACGACAGCCGTTTTCAGTAAACGACGTAGATAAGCGTAATCGTCGAGTAATTTGAGACCATGGTGTCCGAAGCCGCACCCCTTTTGCATGGCGGAAATGAAGAGCGACCAATCAAGCCGTTTCGCTCCACTTCCTTCGGTGAGTGGAATACCGATGTCGTCCAGAGAGGTTTTCCGTTTCGGTTCCGCCGCCGCTTCGAAAAACAAGGTCATCTTACCGTTGCCGATCCGCTTCCGATGGATACGGGCAAAGAGCGCGATTTCCGTCCCTTTGGTGAGGAGAAGATGGTCTCCTTCAACGATATTATCGGCAAACGAAACATCAAGGCCGTTATTGACAACGGTTCCGTTCGGGACAAGCCAAGCGTTATGCGGCGGTTGCGATGTCATCATGGTCATACATTTTCCGCAACATATTTTATTGTCGTCCAAAAAGGTTTTTTGAATCGGCCTTCGGCGTCACGACTCAATACTTCAGTGACCCAAGAATCAAATTCAGCAGGCGAAGACGTTGTTTTTTTATCAAAGGTTTCTTCGTAAGCAGCTCTTCGGCCATCGCGAAGATTTTTGGAACCATTTAAATTCAATATTAGGTTCGTCTCATTGGCTTTGTCGTCCAAAGCAAGAATACTGCCATCACCACCAAATGCAAAATGCGATTCACAATCGGCATCAAGTGGAGAAATTGGCAGAAGACTTGTGCCTTGAGCGTGTCCACAGGTGTTGGGTTCTCCGTGCGGAGTTTCCGCACACGAATATAGCAAATTGCTGTAATCAAGTGCCAATGCTTCGTGATTGCTCTTGGCAAGTACATGAGCGATGTGCCCACGGTCCGAAATTACACTTTCGCAGAAACAACAGAGATAACCTTGTTCTTGTTTCAAAGATGCTTGAACCTTTTTTTTAATCGGAGTATGCCGATGAAATCGTCTCCATGTTTTGGGATGGCCATTCTTTTTCCAATCAATGAATTCTTGTGGTTCCGTATTTTTTTCAATTCGCTTCATTGCCCAAAAACCTCCTTTCTGGAAAGTCGCATGTCCAGCCGCACTAAATCAGGAATATCGGCAGCTTGATCACGTAAT
Source organism: Thermoguttaceae bacterium (assembly GCA_031548665.1). Classification (GTDB taxonomy): domain Bacteria; phylum Planctomycetota; class Planctomycetia; order Pirellulales; family Thermoguttaceae; genus WRKP01. The sequence goes on along the minus strand of JAVBQW010000195.1, from coordinate 15,236 downwards.
TCGCCGATAAGTCGTTTCGCATCGTCGATACTACCAAGTTCAAGTGCTTTGTAAGCATCACTGATTTTCGTTTTTATTGATGAATCACGCTCCGGCGTTTGCATCATATCTTCAAGCAGTGTACCGGAAGTCTGACCATAGATTTCGTAAGCGGGTCGCCGGGCTTCGATGCCGTTTTCACCGTCCGCCAAGATGAAAACGTTCTCGCTCCGCAGTTCGCCGAGGATTTGCGGCGAGTGCGTCGAGACGATGAACTGACAGTTCGGAAAGGTTTCCATCAGTTTCGGGAGAATCATCCGTTGCCATTGCGGGTGAAGATGCAGATCAATTTCGTCGATTATGACGACAGCTTTACCGCGAAGGGGTTCATTCACCAAAGGATTGGCTATTGCCAACCGCTGAGCCAGATCACCGACCAAAGCGATAAGACATTTTTCGCCGTCCGAAAGCTGGGTGAGGCTTAGGTTCGTAGTACCTTTCTTTATAACAACATCAAAAGGCTTTTGCTGGACATGTATTTCTGTAAAGCCGGAAACAACGTTTTCGATCGCCTGTTTGACCGCCTTCGCTTGCGATGCATACCAGTCGTTGTAAAACTCAAAACCTTGTGAATTGCGGATGATGTTCAAAGACTTTTCGCTTTCCCTCAACCTTGCAACGAATGAGCGGAAATCAAGTGCATTGGACAATGCGCCTTTGAGCGAGTCCATGGAATTCTCGACCGGTTGATACCCGCGTATCCGCTCAGGAATGTCCAAGATGCCACGATTTGTCGGGTAATAAACCGCAAGAGGAAAATCGAATCCAACGTCATGCTTCTCAACGATCTCTTTCCAACGAACGTCAAGGTGATTCGGGTTGCCATATTCGACCTTCGAATTGAATTCATTGGCTGATTGCTTCACTGAGACCTTCACATTTGTTTCCAAAGCCTCGCATTCGAGTGAAGCATCGATAGAATTCGCATTGTACGGAATGCTTCTCAAGTCAATACTCAACAACTCGCCATCGGAAAATATACGGGAGTGCGAAAATAGGATTGCAAGCATATCGAGTACACTCGACTTGCCTGAACCGTTAATACCGATAAACACGTTCATTTGTTTATGGAATTCGATCTTAATATTTCGAATCCCACGAAAATTTTCTATTGTAATTTTTTTAACGTGCATAATTATTCCTCTTCAATCAGCGGGGTCGGTTTCGCTTTTTTCAGGGTTCGTTTGGCGGTTTTGGATTTTTTCGTCGATGGGGTTTTCGGGTTTTCCTCGTTGTAGCGTTCGCGGTTCAAGAGGGAGAGGCGGCGAAGGACTTCGATGCGGGCTTGCTCGCTGATCGTAAAGCGGATGCGGTCATTCGCCGGGAGATAGCCGACTTGGTGGAAATCGTGATCCAATTTCAAATCGTCCCAACCGTACGCCGCCGCGACCGCTTCGTCCATCCGGCAATGAAGCTCCCGAAGCTCCGCGATCCGCTCGTCCGAATCCTCCGGCGAGTGGAAGCGATTGTAGATATCCGTAAACCCTTCTTCGAATTCCAACATCGTTTTTCGTCGGTGAACATAGTACCGCTCTCCGATTCTTTCCAATTCATCCGAACGTAAATGAAGAAACGGAAACGTGTCGAAATAATCGGACGGCGTGTATCGGAGCCCTTCACCCAACGTCGAACTGCCGCGTTTCGCCCAAGCGTAGTGAAGTGTCGATTGAATCGCCGCAAAGGCGGTCCAGTTCGGCAGGTCTAAAATACAAAGTGATTCCTGGAATACCTGCCGCGTCGAAACTCGTGCCAACGCTAAATGCTTCGTATGACGTGTCAACACGAAAACATGTTCATTTTTCCTGATTCGTGCGTAAAGTGCCGGACGTTTGTCGCCGTGCTGCCACCAGAATCGTCGATGGGCTTCGCGGTTGGCTTGGTCACGCCGCGGTTTGACAAGACGCTGAATTCGCTCTAAGAGTTCCGGCCATTCCCGTTCGCACCGTTCCAGGGAATAATCACGAAAATCAATCGCCCAACGGTTTGCGGCAAACGTCGGGCTCGTATTGACTTCATTTCCGCCGAGATAAGGAAAGATCACGTTAAGATTGGCTTTTCTCGTACTTAAATAATCCGCCGCCTCTCCATTGGAAAGGACGAATCCTTCTCCGGCAAGGACCGATCCCTGGAAATTGATTTCTTTGTTTTCCGGAAAAACCTTGGCGTCGCCCCACTCGGCGCCTTCATCGAGAATCGGTGAAATGCGATCGACGGTTTTTCCGTTCAATAATTTTCGTCCCTTCCAACTTCCGTGCTGGAGAACGACCCATGCGGCGACGACGGTCGCCTTTCCCGGCCAGGGAAAAGAAGGAACGGCACAGCGAACGGTGAAATCGGTTCGCTCCGTGAGAAACAACAATCCCGTCCGAGCCGTGTCGCCTTGGGCGATCGTATCGACCGTCAGGAAGCCGAGGCTCCCTTGTTTCCGTAACAAGTTCGAAGCGCGAAGGAGAAAAAACGCACACAAATCGGCGTTCAAACTGGCGTGCGGCCATTCCGCTTTCAACCGCTTCAGATAGGCATCCCCGAGAAACTTCCGCAATTTTCTTCCCCCCATGAACGGCGGATTGCCGACGATCGCGTCGAATCCCGGATTCTCTCGACCAAAGACTTCGGGGAACTCTTCCCGCCAAGGAAAAAGCGGTTCCCCGGACAGCGAGTCGCCGTTGCGGAAATTGTGGTCCAGAAATCCGGACGGCTTCCCCTTCGACATCGTGACGAGCCAGATCGACAGCTTTGCCAACTCCACCGCCAATGGGTTGATGTCGACACCGTACAAGCAGCGTTCCGCGATAAGCCGCATCGCCATCGTTCGACGGTTGTTCGGCTCGGTTGGCATCGGTTCCGCCCCATTGAGTTCGGCAACGGCCCGACCGAGAATATCGATACGCAATTTCTTCTTTTCTTCGATTGCCCATGATTCGAGCAACCGAGCTCCGAGCCAGCGACAAACCTGAACGAGAAATGCTCCACTTCCCATTGCCGGATCGCAGATTTTCAGCGACAAAATTTCGTGCGGTTCCTTGAGTCGGCACTTCGCAATCGGTTTTCCGTCCGAAAAACCGTCATAGACCAACGGTTCGAGCGTCGTCCGGACGATTTCTTCGGTCAACGACTTCGGCGTGTAATGCGTTCCGGTTTCGCGGCGGTCCGGGCCGAGTGTTACGATAAATGAATCCTTGCCGTAAATGATCGGATAATCCCAGACGCTCAGACGCAACAGATTGCCGAACGGTTTGACCCGCTCGGCAAGGTTTTTGTTGTCGGTACAGACGGTGTTGATTCGCGTTTCGAGCACGTCGTCGAGCGGTTTATCGAGCAATCGTTGAATCGCCGAGGCACTCTTTTTTGTCCGTTCGTGGACAAGTTGGACAAGCGTTTCGTCGCCGTCGAGTCTCGCGGACTCCAGTTCGGCCAGCGTGATGTTCGGATTCTTCGCCGCCTTCGTTCTCTCAAGGCCGAGCGTCGGTCTGTCGAGCCGCTTGACGGTGTATTCGAGTAAGCCCTCGTAAACGTGTCCAATCTGTTCGACGTCGAGTGAACGGTACGAAAGAAGCAAGGCCCCGGTTCCCTGTTCGAGAACTTCCAGGGCGGTCATCAGATGCAAAACCGTCCGATTGTCGATAGGGAGCGGCGTACAACGGGTCGTCGTCCACGAGGTTCCCGACTCCCGACCTTCGAGAAACGGAAAACGGTCGGGATCGAACAAGGCTCCGCCCAACGCCGGCAGTCGCAGCGATTCCGTCTCGAAGCCGCCGTAAACCATGCGGAACAATGAGAGCAAACGCGGCCAGGCGTCGAACCGGTGTTCCAAGATTTCTTCACCGTGCTGGTCGGCGGCTTCCTGCAATTTTTCCCGAAGTGTCGAGGCGGCGTAGAACTGATCGTAAATCGGTTCATTGAGCAGAAGCAGGCGGCGTTGCTCGGCACAGAGAATGAACACGAGCCGCATCATGACGGTCAAGCAGGCTTCGTAAAGCACCGTTGGATTCGGCGGCAGCAGCTTACGGCCCCGGTCGGCGTCGGCCTGGTCGAGTCGCTGAACGAGCACTTCGACGGCGTTCTTGACCTGTTCGCCGAGCGTGTTGGTGATTTCTTCATGCCGGTTGAGCGACTCTTCAAGCAGGGCGGCCAGCGAATCTTTTTCAGGACCGAAACAACGTCGCACCCCCATGAGTGAGGCGAACGCCTTGAGCGTGAGCGGTTCCTGAAACCAGAGCCGGGCGTACCACGAAGCGTCGCTGGAGACGGAACCGACCGGGGCGTTGACCAGCATCCATTGCTCGCCGTTCGTCAGCAGGCCGAGCCGGACGCCGTGTTCACGGCACAGGACCGTCATCTTTTCGAGCGAGGGGGCTTTCCACAGATTGCTGGTTCGTTCGTCCCGCATCCGCGTTTTCGGCGGAAGGATATCGATAAAAATTTTCGGTTTCTGTTTCGATTCGGCTCCGTCCCGGACGATCCATTTCGGTTCATACGGTCCGAGTCCCTCCGGCGAACGGACACCGTAGGGCTTGGCAAGCGAATGATTCTCGATCAATACGCTGTCGTCGTATTCCAGAAAATCCTGCAACACGAGCCGAATCCATGCTTGGTGGAGTTCGTCGAGCTTCGGATCGTTTTCGTCGACTGCTTCGCACCATTCCTCGTAAGCACTGCGGAGCCTCGCCCGAGCCGGCGTTTCCACGGCGTCGAGTCCTTGCGGAAAAACGTCGTCGAGCATCGACACGGTCAGGAACGGGCCGGACACTTCGATCAGCGACAACCATTCGACGTGTTTCGAAATTCTAGCCAGTCCGCACCATCCTTTCCGGCACGAGGAACACGACCGCGACGGGGAAGGTTCGCGGGGCAAGGTTGCCGTATCGGTTTTCGATGGACGCCGTTTCGTCGATCCGTTCCTGCGGGATACGCTTTAACCGGTTCTCCAGGGCTTCCATGTCTTTGCGGTATTGTTGCCGCTCTTCTTCCGCGAAACCTTCGAAAAGCAACTGTTCGGAACCTTCGTCGTTCTGCTCGTCGAGTTTCTTCTTGATCGTTTTTTCAAGGTCGTTGAGGATTTCGTTCAAATCGTCGATTTCGCCCTGTTTGAATCGAGCGACCGTGTTTTCCAGATTTTGAAGCCGCTCCTTTGAACGAGCATCAATCGCACCGATAATCGATTCCCGATTCGCCTCGAAACGTTCCTTGAGGACGGCAAAGAGTTCCTCGGACGAGGCGATATGTTTCCCGTTTTCGACCAAGGCTTCCAGTTGCTTGATTCGGTCGAGACGGCTGAATCCGCGATGCTTCAGTTCGCCGCCGGAAAGCGTCAGCTCTTCGTGGATGCGATGATGATTGCCGCCGGTAATCACAAGCCGCGACCAAACGGCGACGGCAAGCTCCGACAAATCCTTATCGGGAACCGACCGCACCGAAACGCGATTCAGCTTTTTTACGTCGTCGAGGCTCCAAAGTTCTTCACGGAGCAACCGCAGGCATTTTTGGACGAGCCGATGGTTCAAATGAGCGAGAACGATGTCATCCCGGTTCCGTACAAGATCGTGATCGAAAGTGATCGGTCGAATTTTTTTCGTATGGGGATGCTCCAGCCCCTCAAGCACTTTTCCCCAGGTCGTCCCGGAGAAAGGCGGCATAGTGAACAGCTTGCCGTCAGGGATTCCCTTGAGTGAAACCGGAATGAACGGCTCGAGTTGGTAATCCTCAATGGTAATCCCACTTCGGAACGGCGACTGAAGCTGCAACCGATCCGTGCTGGTCGCCGTTCCCCATCGGACCGCGTTGAGAAAAGCCGAGGTCCATTCGAAGGAATCGCAGCCCGAAATCTTCGGCAAGCCGGTCTTTTCGAGAACCTGGGCGTCCGTTTCGACCTGCCAGACGACATCCAGTTCTTCGCCCAGGGCATCGTCTTCCAGCGATAGGAGCGTGACGACATGTTGTTTCCGCCCGATTCCCTCGACCGGCAAGGCCCCACCGCGAACGGAATCGACCACCCAACGCCGTCGGCGGACTTCGACAAGTTGCCCCGGTTCTGGAAGAGTGCGGATGCCGACATACGTTTCGTTGGGAGAAGTCGGGGATGATATACTGCGAAACGGCATTCGACTGACATTTTGAGTAAAGATTTTTCCGTTTCGCTTTTTTTTCATAAAGTCAAATCCTGCCGAAAGATGAGCCGACCAACGGGAGGCGGCGTCGATGTGGCCGAAGGCAGCCGCCCTACCGTGCTACGGTATATCCGCAGTGGTTTCATTGTACCGATTTTCGTCGCTTATTGAAAGACGAGCCAACCGGGTCAGGTAAGGAATTTGCGTAATTTGGACAGCAGCTTTTCCGGTTTTGTCAGTTCACATTGCCAAACCGTCAAAACTTCCCATTTTTTCTTTTTTAAGAGTCGAACAACCTTGCGATCCCGTCGTCGATTTGCCTCGATTTTATCGGTCCAGAAGGTCGTATTCGTTTTGGGGATCGTCGCTTTCCGACAATGGGGGTGACCATGCCAGAAGCAACCGTGTACGAAGATCGCTTTACGATGGCGAGGAAGAACGATGTCGGGACTTCCCGGTAAATCCTTGATTTCGGCTTGGCAAAACCGTTTGAAGGGGAACTGAAATCCGACACGGACCTGAACTCGTTTCGAAGCCTGATTTCAAGGACGGTTACGTTCCGGACTGGAAGGTGTGGTTCTGGCAGAAGGAACCCGATTCGGATGTGTCCAACGTCGACGGGGCTCTTCGCATGGATGTCAGAAAATCGGGGCCGGAGCAGTGGAAGCCGCAACTCTTTATTTGCAACATTAATATCGAGCGAGGAAAACGTTATCGCGTCGAATATGAAATGCGTTACGATCCGACCGGAACGCTGCTGATTCGGTTGGGAAGCTCGGTGAAGCCCGGTCCGGACTTCGGATTCGTTGCGTAGGAAACAATCAATCGGGACTGGAAAACGAAGCATCACACATTTACCGCGACGGAAACGGATTGCAACGCCCGACTTTGGTTCGCTCAATTCAACGCCGGACGTGTTTATGAGCTTCGCCGTGTTTCTTTGCGGGAAATTCTGGACTGAACGGACACGGACCGACGGGAGAATTGCGCACATTGCTCCCGTTCGGTCCGGCCGCCGCCCCCTCCCGCCAAAAAGGATTCCTGCCGCCTGCCGCTCTCCATTTCAGGGGCGATGAGAGCGACCGGGTCTCACAAAACGACATTACCTTACATTGACGATACTCAACCGGGATATTTCGTCTCGGATGAGACGTTCGATTTTCGACTCGACCTCTTTCAGGATTCCCGTCGAGGCGTCTTCGAGTTTTTTCGACAGGTCCTTGTTCATGTCCGCACGGCAGGAATCGATCTTTTTATCCGTCAGGATGGCGTGGAGCGGATTGACCCTCGTGCCGGGGATCGGAGAAACATTCGAAGGGATCGTGAAACTTTTGGCCATCCCGGTCGCCTTCTCCTTGCCCATGGTCACGGCAAGCAACGCGACGGCAACGCCGATGACGGCACCCAAGAGCAAACCGAACGGCCCCGCCATCAAAAGAGCCGTTCCGCCGCCGCCGCAAATGTTGGCGATCACGATTACGATAATCGTCCCGACAATCGTGTTGACGACGTCGACGATCGTTTCCGCGATCTTCGGGTCGAGTCGACCGAGATTGACTTTATCTGCCGTAAATCGGGCTTCCTCCCCGGTTTCCGCCATGCGAAGATCGTTTTCCTTGAGCCAGCTTCGGACACTGTCCAACACCATTCCGAACAGCGTGTGCATACTGCCGACGATTTCTTCCTCGACAATGACGTTGATCCGGTGTTCGAACGTCGCCGCTTCCCTGCCGATGTCGTTCTCCAATTTCGCGACCGTACCGCCTTTCTCACGGAATTCAAGCAGGATCGGACGGATTTTTCCGTCGAAGAGCTCCGAAAGAATTTTCGTAACAATTCGGCTCCGGCCGGAGGCGAGTTCGCTGAAAATGCCCTTGTTGACTTCACGGATAAAATCGGGGAGTTTGGCGGATAGTTCCCGCTGTTTCCGTTCGAATTCACTTTCCAGGGCGGGCAAGACCGCCAAGCCGTTCGCGATGGTCGCATACGGTTGATTGCTGCGGAAAAACCGGTCGTTATGAAGAATTTTGCGACAGTATTCTGAAATGAAGGACCATTGGCAACTTCCCCCCGCCAAGGCGATGACGTGAATGTCCTTGAGCGAAATGTCCGCGTCTTTCAAACCCGATTCGAGGGAATCGCAAAACCACCGGAGCAGGTCCGTCCTGCCCGATTTCAACGAGGCGGGAAGCGGCGCTCCCGAATCTTCTTGAAAACGCAGGAACGATTCCGTCGGCATGTAATTCCGGGCTCTTTCAATAAAATCCTCCCAGGTGATGCCGGAAACCTTGCCGTACTCTCCGAGAACGTACGAAAACGGCTTGCCCGTCGTTTTAGTCATGAATTGCGAAAATTTCTCTTTCCACTGACGGCAATGATAAACTCGAACGAAAAAATCGTCGCCGGATTCGAGCAGTTCCTTTTCCTTGCCGGGATTCAAATCGCAGTACCATCGAAAAAACAGGTCGTCGAACAAACGACCGCCGAGATACATGTCGCCCCATGAATGCTGCACCTTGCCGTTTTTCAGGAACGCGAAGTCGCAGGTTCCGCCGCCGAAATCGATGACCAGGAAACCGGCAATAATGTCCGATAAAGGAAACATGTTCGAGGAAATGCCGTCGAGCATCGCTCCGATCGGTTCGTCGATCAGATCGACCTCTCCATAACCGGCTTCACGGGCGATCGTTTTGAGCGTTTCGCGGTAGGTGTGATTCGCCTCGCTGGGAACCCCGACGATCACCCGGCAGTTGAGCGGCCCCATGCGGAGATTGTGTCTGGCGGCGTCGCGAAGAATCGCCGCGAAGAAATCCCGTGCGTTTTTCCGGCATTCCCCGCTCTGCTCGATGTCCGGCTTGAAATGCGATCGGAACGCATATTCGTACCGTTTGCGTTCTTCCGGCGAGGCCATGCCAAACCCGTTGACCGCCTGTTCGCCGATGTAAGGGGATTCCTCCGGCGATTCGTTGGAATAAAGCATCGCCGTTTCGATACCGACCGTGTTCGAATCGAACTGGATCGGACTGGGGGTTCTCGCATTGCCAGGACAGCGGGTAATGTAGGTGTTCGTGGTTCCGAAGTCGATGGCAATGACATCTTTGACTTGTTGTGACATGATCGTGTGTTCGCGTTTGTAAACCGTTGATGAAGTCGATATATTATTTCCTGATTTTTCGAACGAGACCGATTTTTTCGACGACGCCGTCCCGGACAATCGGCTCTTCCTCGACTTTGACCGTATCGCCGGGACGAATGATTCCCATCGTCTTGTACCGCTCTTTCATCGAGTCGTCCCAGACCAGCAGTTGCTCGGGCGTTACCGTGACGGAATATTCCGGCATTTCGGTTTCTTCCGGAATTTCAAAACCATGCGTTTCCAATTCCTGTACGAGTTCGTCGATCACGAGCGGAATGTTTTCTCCGGATGAACGCCGCAGTTTCTTCGCGATGCCGACGATTCCCGTCAACGTTTCCGTGTCCGCAAGGTTCGGATTGAAGGGATTCTCTTTGATCGCCTTGACTTTGAAGGTCAGGACGGCGACCACGGCCAGAGCCGTGTGAAGCCAGTTGTCGACGATTGATTCGACTTCTTCACGATAATACTTCTTGTCGCAGATTTTCTCCCTTCTGGAAACGAAAACGACGAGAGCCAGGACCGCGTAAAGTAAAAGACGTTTGACGAACGAGACTTTGCCTCCGGTCGGCCAGGGAACGAAGCCTTTGAAAATCTGAAAGGCGACGTCGATCCCTCCGGCAACTCCCAAGCCGAGCAGAATGCGATTCCGGAGCGTTTCGTTGTTGGCAACGAGCATCACGAAAACGACGCCCAGCGCCGCCCCGATCGGAGCTCCGAATAAAAGTCCCGACTCCGCCGGAATACCAAGCAACCAGCGGGCGACCCAGCCGCCGCAGAGAAAACCGAGAACGGCACCGACAGCCGCGACGGCACAAAGGACGGTCGTCCGCACTTCCATGCGAACCAAGGTCGGATCGGGAATTTCCGGAGGAACGAGCAGTTCCTTAAGATGGGCTTTCAGGTATTCCTGATGTTGTAACGATGTTTCCGTTCCGCAAAGCGATTCGATCCAATCGATCGACTCGGTCCGTTCTTTCAACGCGATTCCCATGGCCTGGTTCGCGGCCTGGATGTCGGCGGTGGACGGCGTGTCCCGATCGCCGAGTTTTTCGAAAAACAGATCGACCGTTTCCGTTTTGGCATGGTCGATCAGGCGTTCGATTTCTTTCCGGTCGATTCCCGCGAACCACGACGTCGGCAGCTTCGACGGAACGTCGATGGAACCGTTGTCTTTCGAGCCGCTCGGGACGATTCCGGAAAAAGATGTTTTTCGATTCGATGTCGCTTCCGGTTCGGTTTTACGTCGTCCGAACAGCATTCCGGCGAGAACGAGCAGTACCGCCCCCGCGAAAATGATTCCGAGATAGATCATTTGACGGTCGGTCGAATCTTCTTCTTTTTTGTGTACGGAGGCTTCGAGCTTCGGTTCTTCCCCGATTCGCCGAAGGTTGGCCTGAACGGCGATGTCACCGTATTGTTTCCGTAGTCGATTGAACACGTCAAGTAACGGATCGTCTGAATGAGCAGGAACCGAAACAACGGGAGGTGACTCCGACTTGCCGCTTAAAACGGTGACTTGAGCATGCTGAGGCAAAACCATTTTGTTATCGGGCAGAACCTCCGGCGTGTTCATGGGAGTGGCGTTTTCCGTGCTTGCCTGAGTGATGTCCGCGAGAGATGCCTCTCCCCAAAGAAAAATGGATACGATGAAAAATAATGCATAGCGAATCGAAATCGAATATCTCATGGTACAAAAAATGTAAAGTTGGTGAACGCGAAAAATGGATGGAATCGTCATCTCCACTCTTGTTGTTTTCCTTCCCGTACCCGGCTCAGTGTGTAGTCGACAATCGTGGCGAGATAGCGTTGCTTGTTCGCTTCGTCCTTGAAATAGCGCGCGTAATGGGCACTCCGCTCAAAGGCAACCGCCGCGACGATCACGACGACGGCCGTCCCGCCTGTTAGAACTGTGGCACCACCCGCAACGCCACTGCCGCCTGCGGCTAAAGAACCGCCGCCCCACCATGCAAATGCCGCATTGGTCGCCGCCGCACCGCTCAATGAGGAAATCGCCGTACCTGTGCTCGCCGTACCGTAGGCCATAGCGTACGAGATGGCTCCGTAATAAGCGACCGATCCAACAACCAGGGAACCGGCGCCTGCAATGGCATTTGTGTGAGCGGTTTGAATGTCGGAATATCCCGCAAAGTAAAGTCCGTACGAAAAAACGGCGGCGCCGATTCCACCGCCGAAAATCGCACCGCCATATTGACCGAGCATCGGCGAATAACTCGCCAACAACAGCGACGCCTGCGTTCCCGCGTAATTACCGACCACCGTGGAGCCGCCCGCCAACGCCCCCATCGTCAAGAGACGCTGCACATCGACTTTGCCGTTCTCCCAGTATTGAGCGGCCGCGTCGATTCCCATTGCCGCCACGCCGACGACACCAGCCATTTTCAACGCTCCGCCGTCCAGCCCCGCAAGGAAGCTATGTCGCGGCTGCATGCAAACCTGATTGAACTTCACCGGAGCGTCGCAGATTTCCCGTGTCAGTCGATGAATCTCCTCACGGGACTTTCCGGCGGCGAGCAACGTCCGTCGAACTTGCGATTGCACCGTTTTCTGAAACTCGACCGGGAGACGATCGAATGTTCCCTGAACTCGACGGGATGTAACGACGTTGGCGTCGGCGTCCAGTGTTCTGATCGTAAAAATATGCTCTTTACCCAATGTCGAGTACGAAAAGAGTCGAGGTCGATACCTCGCGTTTCCGGCGGCGGCTTCGTCGAGGTATTGAACCGCTCCCTTCAATTGACGCTGAATCTCCGCCGTGGAAACCGTTTTATCGGCACAGAAATACCGCAGACCGTCGCGGGTTCTCCAGAGTTCGATGTTCGTTTTGTCGTTCAAGGGAATCGAAACGCGATTGGATGCGGCGTTTTTAGCGATCCCCCCGGCGGAAGCGACCTTTCCCGTTTCGATTTCCGACGCCAGCGAGCGGTACATACGGGCCGTTTGTTCGAGGCGTTGTTTGATCCAGGCGTCGCTCATCTGCTTGCCGACCGATGTCATTCCCAATCTCGCGGAGCCGTACTTTGCATCGGCAACGAGCAGATCGTGAAAATTTCCAACGGAGTCCGTTTTGAAATAGAGTCCGTCGATGCCGGTACGCCCGATGCGGGCGGGGGTCGCCAAAGACCAGCCTCCTGTTGTACGAAGCAGCCGATTCGTGAAGACGACATCCATCATCCGCTCGCCGAACTCTCCCTTGAGATGATTCAGGGCGTAAGCCGGTTGCGATGTTGAAAAGTGGACCAGCGGAATCGCCGCCGCCTGACTTTTCGGAATTTGCGTAACGACACCGACTGCGACGCTGCCGACAGTCAGCGTTTGCTGGGTGAGCGGCACCCACGGTTTCAACGGCGTTTCTTCCGAACGACCCGAGATCGGCAACAACAGTAACGACACGAGAACAAACGGGATGATCTCATTTTTCATGGCCAGCCTCCATTTTTCATGACGTTAAAACGTCGAGAGTTGTTTCTTTTCCGTTTCGTGCATTCGATTCAACGTGTAAAGGATCGTTCCCTCTTCGGTCAGGTCGGTCTCCTTTTTCACGGGATTGAGTTGGTTGGGCGCGAGATATTTCCCCATCACTTCGTCGAAGCAACGGGAGACTTCAGTTGTCAGATAACGTCGGTCGATCGGTCCCAATTCCTCGATCAGGGCGTTTCCAATCGTTTTGCGTCCTTCCGCACCGTTGGTGAAATATCCGACCCCCTCACGCCCACGTTGTAGGCACGCTTTGATCTTATCCATCGCCCAACTGTTGTACGTCATGCTTTGCTCGTTGCCCAGTTTGACGCTTTCTTCTTTCAGTGAATTCAATCGAGCGACTGCCGTTTTAAGACTCTCGCCGGTCAGTGCCGCCAATGTATTTTGTAACAGCGATGCTTCCTGCTGAAGGTTTTCGAGTTTTTGTTGGAGCACGCCGAGTCCGTTGCTCGCCCCACTGATTTGTCCTCGTTTCGTTTTGAAGTCGTCGAGTTGGGGAAGGGTCTCTTTCCAGTTTTCCGTCCCCTTCGCCTCAACGACGGCGCCGGCGAGTGTTTTCAGTTGCTTCAGTTCTTGCGAGAGTTCATCCGAACGGGACGCCGCATGAAGGGCGATCATCTGCCGCAACGTCTGTTCGCATTCTTGGAGTTCGTATTCCGCAATCGTTGCCGAGGTCTTGCACGCTTCCGACACCGAATCTTTTTGGGACTTCAAGACGGCGGCGAGCGTCAGAAATTCCAACGACCCTTGAGCCTGAGCGATCATGGTGTCGATTCTCTTCGACAGCTCGGATTCACCGTGATTTTTGTTTCGTCCCGCCTCGTACTCCTTGAGATCGTTAAGCGTATCCAGAGCCTTTACGAGTTCCTCGCCGGTTTTCGGAAGTTCGTATTTTCCGTCGGCGATCAACGCGAGTGATCTATCGTATTCCGGCCGTTTTTCCGCGACCGGTGTCTGCGAGGCGTTCATCTTCTCACGAACTTCCGTGAGAAGATTCAACACCGTACCGACTTCCTCGAACCGGACGAGCGGAATCTGGCTTTGAAGGAATCCTTCAAGAATTTGGAGAATCGAGAGATCGTAGGCGATGTTCTCGGACTTGCCTTCCGACTTACTCAACGTGAGCATCGTTTTGCAATACGCTTCGATGACCTGTACGTTGCCGGGCGAAGCTCCCAGTGCGTTCGAAAAGAAGTACGACGCCTCGGTCGGCTTCCCCTGATTGCTAAGCTCAACCCCTTTGTTGTAGGCTTCTTCCCAACCTCGTTCCGACGGCGACGCCGAAGGTCGAACAGCGACCGGTGTCAGATTCTTCGTCTCGACCGATGGTATTTTGACCGGAGCCGGACGGCAAGACACCGCAATCAAAACGCACAAGAGGAGCGGAATGTACCAAAATGAGCGACCGGAAAAAGCTTTTTTCATAATTTGTCTCTCTATAAATCGAGAATCAAGCCAAATACAACCGATTGGCAACGTTGGAAAATCCTAACTTTTTCAATTTTTGTCGATATTTTATTTGTCATTGTACCACAATGTGTCGAACTATTGTTTTTTGGTGATTTTCTGTATTTGGACTGCGCAAGATATTTTTTAACCACAGAGGACACAGAGAACACAGAGAAATCCTTGAATTTCGCGATCCTCCATACGGTCGTGCCTGCGAATGCGTTTTCGAAAAATGTCCTCCAGCGATCGTTCGAAAATATTTTTCAATACGCCCACAAAGTACAGTAGTATGGTGATCGATCAAGGAGAATTTATATGTCTCAGCTTTCGCCTTTTCGGTCGCGATGAATGAGATTGGGTGGGCGGGGTAGTTTTGACATCCAGTTTCGGGAAACCGGGCAGGGTAACGACTTTACCGTCAAAGGTCTGCTTGGGTTCATCGTCCGCTTTTTCGACACGCAATTTCGCCCTGCCTTTTTCGGACATTTCAAGCGTGAAGCGAACTTTCTCCGGTTTCGTGAACTTTTCCGGGTCGTCGGCATCTGCGGACACGCCATTATCGAACGGATTATCGATCGTTCCGGTCTTCTTGATGAACTCCTGGTCCTTTTTCGAAAAAAGCGAGATCGGAACGTTGGACTCCTTGCCATTTTGCAGTATACCAAAAAATTTGTCAGTCAAAATGCGTTTGCTCGGCTCGTTGGTAGGTGGTTTTCCGACTTCAAAATGTTAGAATTGGCAAAATGAATACGACTCGGCAAAGTTGTCTGGCGACTTATTTTGCCTGTATTTCCAATAAGTTTAGCTGGTCCACCCCGTCAGCCTATTGCCCAACAGCCGAAAACTAAGGCTTCCGTTCGAAAGTTTTATACCCGGTTGACAGTCAGTGTAGAGTGATCAGTGTAGAGTACCGATTCGGCCAAATCATCCAATACGGTACTCTACACTTTACACTTTGTACTCTACACCCACTGTTCGATGGGTATGTTTTTTTCGAGCGAAAGCCT
>JAVBQW010000072.1:0-18401 GCA_031548665.1 Thermoguttaceae bacterium | reverse complement strand
AATCAGGAAAAGATCATCCGTGAAGCCGCCGCGAAGGTCTTCAAGGAAGCCGGAATCACGGCCGACTACCTCGTCGGAACGATGATCGAACTTCCGCGAGCCTGCGTGACGGCCGACCAAGTCGCTCAAGGAGCCGAGTTCTTCAGCTTCGGAACGAACGACTTGACGCAGACCGGTCTCGGCATCAGCCGCGACGATTACGGCAGCTTCATCAACGAGTACCAGGAAATGGATATTTTCCCGGCGGATCCGTTCCAGACGCTCGACCAAGACGGCGTCGGCGGCCTGATGAAGATCGGCATCGAAAGAGGTCGTTGCACACGCCCCGACATCAAGTTGGGAATTTGCGGCGAACACGGTGGTGATCCGGCCTCGGTGAAATTCTGTCACAAAGTCGGTTTGAACTACGTGAGTTGCTCGCCGCTCCGGTTGCCGGTCGCCCGACTCGCCGCCGCCCAGGCCGCGATTCAGGAAAAGAAAGAAAAAGCCGCCGCGTGCAGCGGTTGCAAGAAATAGTGTAATCCCTTGAACGCTTGCGTTTTAGCCGCCAACGGCGCGTAATACGCGCTGAAGCGGCTAAAACGCAAGCGTCATATTAGCCGTAATGGCGATATCATGACCGTTTGGGGCGTCCACCCCATTCTATCGATGTACGGTTTTTTAGGACCTGTAGCAAAATAACTTTTACAATCGTACATTTTTAACCACGGAATACGCGGAATAACGGAATAGACGAAAATGAAGAATTCCGTGTTTTTCCGTCCTTCCGTGTGTTCCGTGTTAAAAAACAAACAATGAAAATGTTCGTTTTTTTGTGCAATTGTAAAGGTTATTTTGATACGGCTCCTTAGTTGCCGAACGATTCACACGGCTCCTGATCGTTTGTATTTTTCGAAATACAAACCGGGAGCCGCGTTTTATTTCTTGCTTTGGAAACGAATGATTTCGTGCAGAGCCGCGACCGTCAGGGGGCGGTTTACTCTTTGGTCGAGTAAATCTCGATTTCCCAAATTCTTGCGCAGGGCGGTTTGAATTTATTCAGGTCGATCCGAAGCGTCGACGCTTCGATCGGTTCGACGAGCTGTTGAAAGTCGACCGCTTTGTTGCCTTCGACATCGATCAGGACGCTTTCCGTCGGCTTCAGGGCTCGGACCGTGAAATCGATCGTCGGATCCGTGATGTCGCCGCCGCCGTTGTATCCGGAGACCATGCGAAACGCGGCGATTTTTTGCGGCTTGTCCCAGGTCAACTCGATCCAGACATCGCCCTGCGTGTTGCTCAACCAACGTTCCTCGTTGATTCCGTACGAGGCGAAACCGTCGACGAGCAGTTCCGGCGAAACCGACGAATCCTTTTCGCCGGACGTCTTCAGTTTTGCCGTCGGCGCGATGTTTGGGCCGACCATTCCGGCGAATGACGCGGCGGAAATCTTTTTCCTGTTCGGCTGCCAACCGGGATTCTCGATCAGGGCGAACAGTTTTTTCAGGTGATCCCGGTACACGCCGCGCGGCGTCGTCTTTTCCTGCACGCAAATCTTCGTCGCGAGGCCGACGATTTCGCCCATGCAGCCGCCGGTCCGCATCACTCGGGCCGATCCGAGCCCTTCGTGCGTCGCGCTCAGGCAGCGGCCCGCCATGAAAAGATTTGAAACGTTACGTGAATACAGGCAGCGGTAGGGAATCCAGAACGGCGTCTTGATCTGCGTGTAATGAGCCGTTGAAATGAACGCGTCGCCCTCGAATCCTTTTTCGTAGCGTTTGTCGGGAAGATGCAAATCGATCGGCCAGCCCGTCGGCACGCAACCGTCTTCGAACTTTTCCTGTTCGACCAAATCTTTTTTCGAGAGAATCACGTCGCCGAGCAGCCGCCGGGATTCCCGCTTCCCGGCGATGTGGGCCATCCAATTGAGTTTCGAGTTCGGAAACGCCTTGTCGACGTTTTTGAGGGCGTCCCAAGCTCCGTAAGCGGCACGGAAATTCCAGTCCCGGATGTATTCCCCTTTCTCGATCGGATCGTGATAGAAACCGCTTTCCCAGTACCAGCCGCCGAGATCGTTCGGAGCTTTGTTGGCGCGACCGGGAAACGGTTTGTCGGTCAAATCGAGCGCCCAAGGGCAGCGGGGAAACGTCTGCGGCGTTCCGGTGTCGATCACGTTCCAGAGGTTGCAGGGTCCCATGTGTCCCTGTTCAATCGTCATATCGAAGTCGGCCCCCGCCATCGCCCCGAGGTTGCCGTCGCCCGTCGTGTCGACGAAAAAGGAACCGACGAAACGGAATTTTCTGCCGGTCTTCGTCTGCTCGGCAATCACCGCGACGATTTTTTCGCCGTCCTTTTCGACGCCGTTGCAAAAATATTCGAGGAACATCCGGATGTTCTTTTCATTGCGAACGATGTCGAGTTTCTTTTCGTCTTCGTAAAGTTCGGCGACGTTCGTCGGACCGTAATGGGCGTGCTTCGCCTGTTCGAGTTCGGCGACGACGTTGCCGACGTTTTTGTACGGTTCCTTGTTCCGGGCTCCCTGCAACCAGACGCGGACTTCGGAACTGTTGTTGCCGCCGAGAACGGGCCGGTCCTGGATCAGCGCAACGGAAAGACCTTGCCGAGCCGCCGAGACCGCAGCGCAGGTTCCAGCGATACCGCCGCCGACCACGACGAGATCGAAGTCGCCGACCGTTTCCGGATTTTTTGGCAAGCCGAGCAGTTCACGACGGAGTTCTCGAAGTTTTTCCGGGTCGTTCGTCGGAACCGCTTCCAGATCGGTCGAAAAGAGAATCGCGTCGCAACGGCCCTCGAAACCGGTCAGGTCGTGCAGCGCAACGGAATTTTCCGCCGAAGAAACGTCGACGATTCCGCCGTCCTGCCAAGCCCAATCGGCGCCGTTGGTTCCGAACGTTTTGCCCAACGACTTTCCGTTGAATAAAACTTCGAATTTCCCCGGCGACTCCGGAACGTTCCAAGTCGCGGTCCAATCCCGTGTCCTGACCCAGACACGGAACTTGCCGGGTTGCAGGGTAATTTTCGTTTCGGCGTCGGCGACGGTAACGCCCAATCCGTGAGCCAACAGGAACGGCGAGCCCATCTGGTTCATGAACTGCGAGTCATGCACCCAACCGCCGTATTGGGTAAAATGTTCCGCTTCGAGGAGGACGTCCTCGGCGAAAAGGGGCGAGACGAGAAAGAAAAAAAGAATAGTAAAAAAAAGATTTCGCATGGCAATAAAAGTTAGAGGAATAAAAGCCGGAATGGAGCCGGTACTCCGGCGTAATGATGGTCGATCGATACTCAACAACACCAATCAGCCGACATTTTTCAACACGCTCAAGCCGCCGACAACCACGTCGTAACTTGAACGTTTACCGAAAGATGAGTCGACCAACGGGAGACGGTTTTTGTGAGGCCGAAGGCGACCGCCCCCCCGGCACGGGGTCAACCGACGTCGCCGAGGTCGAGGACGGCTCCATAGCGGCCGAGCATCTGTTTGCGAAGCTTGGCGTGTTCCGGTTTCGCGAGGCCCGGATCGGCAAGGACCATGTCGGTCGCGTCCTTTCGAGCTTCGAACAGCACGTCACGGTCCCGGACCAGATCGGCGACCCGTAGCGGCGGCATGCCGTGCTGTTGCGTACCGAAAAGGTCGCCGGCCCCACGAATTTCGAAATCTTTTTCGGCGAGTTTGAATCCATCCGACGTCGCGGCGAACGCCTTGAGCCGTTTTTGCGATTCCTCCGTCACGGCGTTTGAAAATACCGTGCAGAAACCGGGATTTTTTCCTCGGCCGATCCGCCCCCGCAGTTGATGAAGTTGCGACAGCCCGAAACGTTCGCCGCTCTCGATCGTCAGCAGGTTGGCGTTCGGAACGTCGACGCCGACTTCGATCACCGTGGTCGCGATCAGGAGTTGCGTTTCGCCGGTCCGGAAATCGTACATGATTTTTTCCTTTTCCTCGGTCGACATTCTTCCGTGGATCACGGCGATCCGGAACTTTTCTAACGGTCCCTTCGATAGTTGTTCATAGACTTCTTGTAAACTTCGAACATCAAAATTTTCGGACTCTTCGACCATTGGAACGACGACGAAACCCTGCCAATGTTCTTCCCGGATCTTCCGCGCAACGAAATCCCACCATTCGGCACGATGTTCCGGATCGGCGACGTAGGTCTTGACTTTCTGGCGGCCCGGCGGCATGCCGTCCATGATCGAGACGTCGAGGTCGCCGAAGAGCGTCATCGTGATGCTGCGGGGAATCGGCGTCGCGGTCATCACGAGATAATGGGGGTCGAACTTTCCGTTTTCCCCTCCTGTTTTCAAGGCCGCCCGCTGTTTGACGCCGAATTTGTGCTGTTCGTCGATCACGACGAGCCCGAGTTTTTGGAACGGAATCTCGTTTTGGATGATCGCCTGCGTTCCGACGACGATCTGGGCGGTTCCCGTCGCGATCTCCTGTAAAATCGTTGCACGTTCCGTCGGTTTCTGTCCGCCGAAGACCGGAGCGATTTTCACCTGACTGCCGTAAAGCATTTTCTCCAGCGTCCTCAGATGCTGGCGGGCGAGAACTTCCGTCGGCGACATGAAGACCGCCTGGTATCCGTTCGCGACGGCGAGGAGCATGGCGTACACCGCGACGACGGTCTTTCCGCTGCCGACGTCGCCCTGCAACAACCGGTTCATCGGGATCGGACGGCTCATATCGTCCGAAATTTCCTTGACGGCCCGTTCCTGGGCTTTCGTCAAATCGAACGGAAACCGTTGCCGAATTCGCGCATCGATTTTATCGTCGACGGGAAGCGGCGACGCCTTCAGATGGGTCCGGTGCTGCAACCGCCGAACCGCCAAGCCGAGTTGCAGGATAAATAGTTCCTGATACACGAATCGTCGCTGAGCCCAAGCAAGCGTTGCCCGGTCCGGCGGAAAATGAATATTCTGAACCGCTTCGCCGATCGGAAGCAATTTGTGCTCCGATAAAAATTCCTCGGGAAAAACTTCGTCGACCAGCGGACAGAGTTTCGGTAACAGCTCGCGCAGGATCTTCCTCATATGGAGCTGTTTCAGACCCTCGGTCAACGGATAGATCGGCAGGAACGGTTCGATTTCGATTTCGTCGTCTTCCGCGTCGGTCAGGTACGTGATCTGCGGATGCATCATCACCCAAACGGGATGATCGAATTTCGGGCGTCCCGTCAGCAGGACGCGGCGGCCCTTGAAAAAGTCCCGCATGATGAACGGCATCTTGAACCAAAGTCCCTTGACGAAGCCGGTTCCGCAGTCGACATAGAGCGACAACATCGGGCCGCGACGGGTCGCCTTGTTCTCCCAACTTTCGATGATTCCGGCGACGGTCTGGACCTTTCCTTCTTCGAGTTGGTTGCATTCCCGGCGCTCCGTCATGTCCTGGTAGTCGCGGGGAAAATAGAACAACAAGTCGAAGGCCCGCCAAAGTCCGATCCGTTGCAGGATTTCGGCGCGTTGCGGCCCGACCCCTTTGAGGTACATGACGGGTGTTCGCAGCGGATCGGAATTTTCGGGAACGGACGTCATCATCTGGAGCCGGGACCTGTGGTCCCGGAGTCTTTTTTCTTATCGCCGGTTTTTTCTTCCGCTTCTTCTTTTTTTTGCGTTTCGAGCATCCGGGCTTGAATCTTCTTCGCAACGTCCCCCGCCCGGTCGGCGGCACGCTGCTGGGAACGTCGCAGGCTGCTTTCCAATTTCGTGATTGTATCAGTCATATTGCACCTTGAAGCCGGGTTTGTTGTTCCAAGACAGCGAAATGATTTGCTGGGTTGAAAGATAAGCCGACGGAACGGCAACGGTATTATGATGCTCGTAAACCAACCACCCTCTTTCAAAATAGGCGATTGCTTCTTCGCGAGATTCGGTGATCAGTCGTCGATTCGTCACGGGTTCGATCAATTCGTACTCGATATAATTCTGCGTTTCCATTCGATTTCAAAAGTTCATTATTTGGCGGGATCTGCGGTCCTGGAGTTCAAGGACTTCCTCAACATTCCGGGGACAGAGCCCCGGCTCTTTTTTTGGGGACGAGATTATTTTCCGACGGCGTATAGTTGTTTGACTTCCTGCGGCGTGAGATGCCGCCATTCGCCGGGAAGGAGTTTTCCAATTTTGATCGGACCGATCGCGATGCGGATCAACGCCATGACTTTGTGTCCGAGTCGGGCAAAGAGGCGACGAACTTCACGGTTCATGCCTTCGGTCAGCGTCATGTCGAGGACCGTACTCTGTTTATGCCGCCCTTTGATTTCAACATCGGCGACCCTCGCGAACCCTTCGGCGAGATAAACGCCTTTTCTAAGTTGGGCGACCGTTTCGGGAAGCACCTCTCCGGCGACCTGCACCCGATAGACCTTGGCGACGCCGTAGCGTGGATGGGTCAACTGCTCGGAAAGGGCGCCGTCGTTCGTCAAAAGGAGCAGGCCCTCGCTGTCCATGTCGAGGCGGCCGACGGGAAACAGACGCCCCAGCGACGCCGGCAGAAGGTCGACGGCCCGTGTCCGGCCCTGTTGGTCGCGGTTCGTGCAGAGGACGCCCTTCGGCTTGAAGAGAACGACGTAAGTCGGCTTCGAGACCTTCAGCCGTTCGCCGTCGACGCGAATTTCGTTGCGTTGAGGATCGACCGTTGTTCCGAGTCGGACGACGGTTCCGTCGACTTCGACTCGGCCCTGTTCGATCAGCTCCTCACATTGGCGACGGCTGCCGAACCCGGCGGCGGCCAGAATTTTTTGGAGGCGGTGTCCCTGCGGCGTCTCTTTGTCGAAAACGCTCTTTTCTCGCGGCGGCGCCGACCGACGAACGGAACGTTTGACCAATTTTTTTCGGGGAATTCTTTTCGGCATCGAAATGGTTTTCTTGATTAGATTTGTTCAGCAACGTCCGTTTGGCGGATTGGGGGATTTTTCGATCGTTCGTCATGTGGTAGCCGCCGGCAAATCGAACAAACTCGAGAAAAAGAGGGATTGAAAAATCAGGGATTTCAATTATTCTATACGGTTATTATCATTCAACCGACCGGTCGCCGCAATGGGGCCGTTCCCGCCTCCGATATTTATCATGAATCACGACGAAAGCCGAAGAATCTTTGCCGAAGCGAAAACCTTGATCCCCGGTGGCGTCAACAGTCCGGCCCGAGCCTTCGGAGCGGTCGGCGGCGAACCGATCGTGATCGAAAAGGGCGAAGGGGCCTATCTTTTCGACGTCGACGGCAACCGTTATCTCGATTTCGTTCAGTCTTGGGGGCCCATGATTCTCGGACACGGTCATCCGACCGTCGTCGCCGCCCTGCAAGCCGCGTTGCTGCGAGGAACCAGTTTCGGCGCTCCGACCTTGGCCGAAAACCGGCTTGCCAAGCTGATTATCGACGCAGTGCCGTCGATCGAAAAGGTTCGACTCGTTTCGTCCGGAACCGAGGCGACGATGAGCGCGATCCGTTTGGCTCGGGGATTTACTGGCCGAAACAAGATCGTCAAGTTTATCGGCAATTATCACGGACACGTCGACGCGTTGCTCGTTGCCGCTGGGAGTTCCGCCGCGACGCTTGGCGCTCCCAACTCGCCCGGCGTGACGCCTGGAACGGTGCAGGACACGCTCCTGCTGCCCTATAACGGCGTCGAGGCGGTCAAGGAAGTCTTTAAGCAATTCGGCAACGAAATCGCCGGGGTGATCGTCGAACCGGTCGCCGGAAACATGGGTTGCGTCGTCGGCAGCTCGAATTTCCTCTACGAACTGCGACATCTGACCCAAGATCACGGTTCCCTTTTGATTTTCGACGAGGTGCTCTGCGGCTTCCGTGTCGGAGCGGGCGGCGCCGGGAAACGGTTCAGCATCACGCCGGACATTACGACTCTCGGCAAGGTGATCGGCGGCGGCCTGCCGGTCGGCGCTTACGGTGGTCGAGCCGACGTCATGGATCAGGTGTTGCCGGTCGGAAAAGTTTTCCAGGCGGGAACGCTCAGCGGCAATCCCTTGGCGACCGCCGCCGGAATCGCGACGTTGGAAATCCTCCACGACACGAATCCTTATCTCGCTTTGGAACGAAAAGCCGCTCTCCTCGCCGAGGGACTGGAAGACGAAGCCCGGGACGCCGGAATTTCCGTTGCCGTCCAGCAGATGGGCTCGATGCTCACGCTGTTCTTCCTACCGCATCGGGAAGACGATTCCGCGAAGTATCGGGTCAGCGGAACGAATTTCAATGGAAGTACCGTCGAGAAATCCACCGCGACGAGTTCCGGCGGCGGTTGCTTCTCCAGTAAGATCGTCGACTGGGACACGGCGTCCCAATGCGACACGGATCGTTTCGCGAAATTCTTCTGGGGAATGCTCGAAAGAGGATTCTATTGGCCGTGCAGCCAGTTCGAAGCGCTCTTCGTTTCCACCGCGATGACCGAACAGGAAATCCTCCGAACCATCGACGTCGCAAAGGAAGTCTTCAAGACGCTCTAGGACACGACATTTCAAATAATCTTCATTAAAAAGAGCCGGGGATGTAGGCGGTACTCCGCCGTAGCCCCCGGATGCCCCCTGTTTTCAAGGGACTTCATAATGAATCGTATTTTAAACTCGGCGTACTAGGACGACAGCACAATGGACAATCTCCGGAAAGAACACGAAACACACGAAAAGACGAACGACACGAAAATTTGAAAACGACCTTTTTTCATACGGTGGAACCCGTTTTTCCTCGTTGAAATGTTCGTGTTTTTCGTCTTTTCGTGATTTTCGTGTTCTCCGAAACGAAAAACTCTTTGCGCTGTCGTATTAGTTCTACTGTATAACGATCTAAACCATTTTGCGCATTCATTTTCTCTCACAAAGGACACAAAGGCACGAAGGAGGATTATGATGAAAACAACCCGAAAAAATTGATTATTTCCGCGAAAAACGCAAAATCTCTTGAAAAACTCCCTTTGTGCCTTCGTGAGCTTTGTGAGAGATCATTACTTGTACTGCGCAAGTTCACAACGTTTGTTTGTGAACGCGACCTTCATTTTGCCGCAAGACTGGAGGCTGGAGACCGGAGGGAACGGTTGGAAACCGGGAACTCCAGCCTCCGGTCTACAGTCTCCAATCTCATTCAATGTTTCGATGTTTTGTAATTTGCGCAGTACAATTACTTATCGCTGAAAAATGGGGATCATACAGTAGAATTAGACTTCCGTTCGAAAGTTTTATACCCGGTTGACAGTCAGTGTAGAGTGATCAGTGTAGAGTACCGATTCGGCCAAATCATCCAATACGGTACTCTACACTTTACACTTTGTACTCTACACCCACTGTTCGAGGGGTATGTTTTTTTCGAGCGAAAGCCTTAGGGGGCAACCCGGTAAAAGAAACGGCCGTCCGGAGCGGTGTCGCCGCTCAGATATAGGTCCAGCGGATCGCCGGGCGTTCGAGCGTTGTCGATCCATTTGAAATCGAGCGAGTCGAGTGGGTCGCCTTGCGGTTGGAGGCCGAGCAACGCAATCGGAACGCTCAAACACAGTTCGTTTTCCGCCAATCGGTAATTGACGTTGCCGATCGGTTTCCAGTCCCAGGCGTTGCCGACATTCCGTTCGACGCTCATTGTCCGGGCGTCGGTTTGGCGACCGATCAGGATGTCGCCGCCGATCCAACCGGTTTTCAATTCCCGGTCCGTGTCGAGGAGCAACCACAGCCCTTGAGGAACCGGCGCCGGCTGGATCTTTTCCACGGTTTTCACGTAAAAATAGACGTTCTTGCCGTCCCTTGCGATTTTCGAGAGGGAAAAATCGTTCCGACCGCTCATATTTCGAATCAGCCGTCCGATCTGATCGAGAAATTCCCGGGGAATCGTTTCGCCGTGATGGTCCCGCAATTCGGGACCGACATCGCCCCATTGGCTCATCGGACCGTCCGGATCGATGGTTTTCGGGACGGAGACTTTCGGCAGCGGCGGAGTACCTTTGTATTTCCGGACGCCTTCGACGAGTTGCATGTAATAGTTGTCACCGTGTCCGCCCTTGACCGGCTCGATGTCCCGACTGTGTTCGGCGTCGAACTGATCGACGAACACGACCGGCTGCCCGGGACGCTGCCAGCGTCCGGCGATCCATTCGTTCCAACCCGTCACGAAAACGACCGGCGGATCAAGTTCGTAGGCCCGTTTCCATTGTTCGGCGAAATTATGTCCCTTTTCAGTCTCGTAGGGATATTCCGTCAACTTGTCGTGAAAGGAGCGTCCCCGGGCGTTTCCGGAACTCATGTTGGTCACGGTGCCGTCTTTCCGGGCCAAATTCTGTGCAACGGACACGTTGACCATTTCGGGCTTTTTCGGATCCGTCGTGTATCCATAGGGTTGCGGATAGGTCGCTTCCCAATGCCAAGCGAACGGCGTGTCGACCATTTGGAACGGCCAATGGGCTTTCCGCAAGGTGAAGAACGACTTGAGTTCGTCGTCCGCAGCGGCCGGATCACAGATCATGAGCGGTTTGCCGTCCCATTGGAACCAGAGTTCCCGATAATCGCCTGGCTTGTAGAGATCTTCGAAGACTTTTCTCGCCGTTTCTCCCGCCTTCGTGTTGACCATGAACGCGATTTGCGGCGTCTTTTCCCCTTGGGCACGGAGTTCCGAGAAAACCTTGCAGAGAGCTCGGTACGCCTTCGGGTACGTCACGGCGTTCGTCGTGTCGAAGATCAGGAAGTCGATTCCCGCGTCGGCCAGGAGAAAAGCGTGGCGGCGGAGCACCCACGGATCGTCGGCTTTGTAATATCCGTACAGCGGTTCGCTCCAATAATGGGACAAGCCGACTTGGTTCGTCCAAAGCTCCATGTTCGGCTTCTTGACGGCGTCGGGATCGAGTTTGAGAATCTGCGAAACGTCCGGCGGACCGTCATGGTACGCCACCTTGGGTAGCGTGACGTCGTGCCAGAGGAAATAGAAGATCGCCGTCACCCGATTCGGTTTCGGCGTTCCGACGACGCTTGCCGTGTCGACGGACCGTTCCAAGGCGTCGATCCCCGACCAAGGGGTTCCGATGTTTTGAGCGAAAAGCGGAGAAACCGTCAGCAAGAACAGGACGGTGAGCGCCCGGCGAAAGAGAGACATGGGAACCTCGGAGGAAAAGATAATTCGTCATCCCCGCGAAGGCGGGGACCTAGAGAATAGATGTCAAAACGTTTTTGCACACGTTATTGACGGCTTTTTGCTCGTTAATGATGTGTACAAACGGATAATGAAATCTCTCGTCTAGATCCCCGCCTTCGCGGGGATGACGAATCGAAACTCTCGGCAATTGCCGAAAATCATTCGGACTTCGCGACTTTCTGCTTGCCCTTCGAGCCACGACGGACCTTCTTGACCGTAGCGATGTCGGTTGCCTTACGTTCGACGCGGCGTTCCTTGAGACGGACGGCCTTGCCGACGCGATCCCGGAGGAAGTACAGTTTCGCGCGACGGACCACGGCACTCCGTACGACTTCGACCTTGGCGATGCGCGGCGAGTGGAGCGGGAACTTTCGTTCGACGCCTTCGCCGGCGACGACGCGACGTACCGTGAACATTTCACGGGTTCCGCCGCCGCTGCGACCGATGACGGTTCCATTGAAAATTTGGATTCGTTCCTTTTCGCCTTCGAGAATCCGGCAATGCACGTTAACGGTATCGCCGATCTCGAACTCCGAGACTTCCGCCTTCTTGCTCTTCGACTCGACGATATTAAGTAGTTTCTGGCTCATGATAACTAATAGTGAATAGTGAATAGTGAATAACTAACGTGAATATCGATCGGGTGATAAAAACAGTGAAACATCATTTTTCGCTTGCGTCTTCACTATTCGCTGTTCACTATTCGTTATTCACTAAATCCGGTCTTTTCGTTTTTGTTCGTTCCAAACTGTTTTGTTCTCTCCAGCGAGCGATTTCGGCGTGGTTGCCGCTGAGAAGTACTTCGGGAACATCGAGTCCCCGATACTCTCTGGGCCGTGTGTAATGGGCACAGTCCAGCATCCGGTTGCCCGAGGAGAAGGAATCAAATCGATTCGAATCTTCGTCTCCGAGTACACCGGGAATCAATCGCATCACGGCTTCGATCACGACCATTGCCGCGACTTCGCCGCCGTTGAGCACGTAGTCGCCGATCGAGATTTCTTCCGGTCGCAACAGGTCGCCGATCCGTTCATCAAAACCTTCGTACCGCCCGCAAAGCAGGAGCAGGCGTTTTTCGTTGGCAAGCTCTTCCGCCAATTTTTGGTCGAATTTTCTGCCTTGCGGCGTAAACATCAACAAGCGGCCCGGTTCTTTTTCCGTATTCCGAACCTCTTCGACGCAGGGAACGACACGATCGACTTTCAGCACCATTCCGGGCCCGCCGCCGAACGGACGGTCGTCCATGGTCGCGTGTTTGTCGTCGGCCCAATCCCGCATGTTGTGCAACCGCACCGCAATTTTTTCTGCGTCGATCGCCGCTTTCAACATGCTCTCCGAAAGAAATCCCTCGAAGATTCCCGGAAACAAGGTGAAAACGTCGAACAGTGAACAGTGAACAGTGAACAGTGAACAACGAGGATCGTTTTTCGAAATATTGTCGCCGGACATTGTTCGATATGACGTTCAGTGGAGGACGATGATTCGTCGTCTTCCACTGTTCACTGTTCGTTGTTCACTGTTCGTTGTTCACTGTTCACTATTTTCGGCGACAGCCTGCGCAACCGCTTCCTGGGCTTTGGCTTCAACAGCTTCGGCGGCCTTTGCGGCATCGGCGGCTTTTTCTCTTTTCGACTTCGTTTTCAGGGCGGGCGGCAGTTCGGTCGGAACTCCAGGACGTCGACGCAGTCGGGTGAGCCGTTCAACGGCCGCTTTTTGGTCGTCGAGATGGGTTCCCTTCGTTCCGTACTTTTTGACGAGCGTCGCGACGCGGTCCGAGAGCTGGGCGCCGACGGAGACCCAATAGTCGATCCGTTCGTTGTTCAGCACGGCTCGGGCGTCCGTTTCGGGGACCATCGGATCGTAGTATCCGACTTCTTCGATCACTCGACCGTCACGCGGGGTGCGAGCGTCGGTTACGCAAACACGGAAAAACGGTCGATGCCGTCGTCCCATCATTTTCATGCGAATTTTGACTGCCACGGAGTTCTCCTCTGGGAAAATTTCAAGTCACAAAACTCAAATCACGAGCCGGGACCTGTGGTCCCGACTCAAAAAATCAACAAGTATTTTCGGTCCCAACGACGTCAGGATTTTTCAAGCTCCCACTACTATTTTAACGCCCGCTTCCCCAAACAAGAGGGGAGGCAAGCGGATTCAGACCAATTTCAGTCCTCGGATGCGTTCAAAATGGTTTCGATTCAGCGTTGCCAGCGGCAAATCGTCGGCAATCGCTGTCGCGGCGATCAGGATGTCGCCCAAGTCGAGGAGTTTACTCTCCCGTTTTAGTTGCCGGTGGATCATTCTCGCCGTACCGACCGTTGTATCACTGAAAGGAAGGACGGTAACATTCTCAAAAATTCGTTGCCATTCACCGAGGTGATCGTCGGATGCTCCAGACAAAACCTCGTATTTGGCGACTGCGGAGACACAAAACTCCCAGCCTTGTCGGCTCAATTCTGCATACCGTGTGTTTTCTTTGTTCTTCGAACGGAAGTATTCAATGAACACACAGGAATCAATTACCACGGAGATTTCCATCGTTTTTTCATCTCCTGAATTTCTTCCATCGCTTGAACTTCTTCCTCTGTGGCGACCGGGCCATTTAAAATCAATTGAAGATACTCTTCACGGCTCATCTTCGGCGGGTTTTTGGCAAAGTGTTCCTCCAAACGTCGTCGATTTTCCTTAAACTGTTTTCGTTGCTCCAACGTGAACCACGAATCCGGGTCGTCGTCGACTTCGTCTTCGGGTTCGACGGTTTTTTTCAGTGGGACACCGGCAGCTTTCGCGGCATCATCTTCGGAAATCGTTCCGTCTTCGGATAATTTCGCCAGCACGAATAATCGGGCGTCCCAGTCGGCCGGAATGTTCAAATAGTCCGGCAAATCGAATGTATGCGTCGGCATGATTCGTTGTCTTTGAAAAAACGCGCTGCGCGGCTAAAACGCAGGCGGATCACGGAACTATTTCTTTTTCTTGTCCTTGTCTTTTTTCTTTTTTTCTTTTTCTCGCTTCTTTCTTAATTCTTCTTTTTCTTTCGAGGTCAGCCGTTTTCCGGTTCCCTTTTTGACCTGCTGGATTCCGGCGGTCGGATTGTTCGACATCATCTGGGTGACCTGTTGCATCGCGGCCATACGGTCACGGACGTTCATCGAGGACATCGCCTTCATCATTTCGGCCATCGGGAGGAAGGACTTGATGAGGTCGCTGACCTGGTTCGGCTGCACTCCGGCTCCGGCGGCGATTCGACGACGGCGGCTCTGATCGATGATCTTCGGATTCCGCTTTTCCTCGGCCGTCATCGAGTCGATGATTCCGCCGACCCGTCGCATTTCGTCGTCGGCGTCGACGTTCATGTCGCCCATCATCTTGCCGATCTGGCCCATGCCGGGGATGAAGCTCAGGATCTTGCTGAACGAGCCGAGCCGCTTCGCCTGCCCCATTTGGCTGCGGAAGTCGTCCAGCGTGAACTCGCCCTTGGCGAGGCGTTCCTGCTGCTTTTCGAGGGCTTCCTTGTCGAGCTTTTCGGTCGCCTGTTCGATGAGCGAGAGCATGTCGCCCATTCCGAGGATCCGGCCCGCCATGCGGTCGGGATGGAATTCCTCAAGGGCTTCGACCAATTCGCCGGTTCCGATGTACTTGATCGGAACGCCGGTGATATGCTTGACGGAAAGAGCCGCTCCGCCGCGAGCGTCGCCGTCGAGTTTCGTGAGAATCACGCCGTCGAGTTCCAACGCTTCGTTGAACGCCTTCGCGGAGTTCACGGCGTCCTGACCGGTCATCGAGTCGACGACGAAATAAACCTGATCCGGCTTGACTTGCTGCTCGATCCGTTGGAGCTGCTGCATGAGCTCCTGATCGATATGGAGACGGCCGGCCGTATCGAGGATCAGGACGTCGACGCCAAGCGATTGGGCCTTTTTGACGGCGTTTTGGCAGACGAGAACGGGGTCTTTGTTTTCGCGGTCGGTATGGACCGGAACGCCGATCGATTTGCCGAGAATTTCAAGCTGGTCGATCGCCGCCGGACGCTGGAGGTCGGCGGCGACGAGCATCGGCTTCAAATTTCGCTTGACAAGCAGCTTGCCCAACTTACCGCAAGTCGTCGTTTTGCCGGAACCTTGGAGGCCGCAGAGCATCAACACGCTGAGCGAACCTTTCGGCTTGAGATGGAGATCGTGATCGACCGGACCCATGAGGCCGATCAATTCTTCGTGGACGATCTTGACGAGCTGTTCGGTGGGGTCGAGAAGCTTGAGAACGCTTTCTCCGAGGGCCTGCTCGGAGATTCTCGCCATGAAATCCTTGACGACGGGAAAACTGACGTCGGCTTCAAGGAGCGATTTGCGAACCAGTTCGAGACCTTCGCGCATGTTCGATTCCGTGAGCTTCCCCTTCCCTCGAAGGGTCCGAATCGCGGACATCAGGTTGTCTTGAAGGTTTTCGAACATTTTTGCTGAACGACCGTATGTATTAGAGTCTAGCCGCCTTTTTCCGCAAGCCGCGACAACTTAGCCGTTTCGCCCGCGAGTCGCTGAACTCAGGAAAAATCCAATTTTTTCTACCGGAAAGCTACACGAAAGCCGTTGAAGCGTTTATAATTCTGAAAATTACGTCAAAGAAACGCAAAAAGAACGCGGCTTTTCGGAGTTCTCCCGAAAATCTCCATATTATCAGCAATTTTGGTGCTTTGACAATGAGGGACACGCCGCTTTTTTTAGAGGAAAATTGCGAACGGACAAACGCCCTTGAGGATTAAGGAGAAAACAATGACGACTTTCATGAAGATATCGGTTCCGATGCTGCTTTTCGGCTTGTTCTTTTCCGTAAATGCCGTGGCACAGCCCGGAATTTCCGGGATCAATCCGGTAACGAGTCCGACGTTTCCGAGGTTTCAGCCGCAGTATCCCGTGACGCAACCGTCGTATCAGGTTCCGAACTATCGGACGAACTACCCGCCGGGGGCTGGTTTTCCGCTCCGACCATTCCGCCAGCAGTCGTTCGCCGACTACGCCGCCTCGCCAAACTGGACGCAGGGCGTCATCAAACAGGAAGATCGGAGTTTCAATTTCAAAACGGTCGCCAGAGGCGCGAAATGCGAACATCGTTTCGTCCTTTATAATCCTTGCGCTGAAAATCTCCACATTGCCAGCGTCAGCGCAAGCTGTACCTGCACGACGCCGTTCATTTTGGACGAAAAGAGCGAACTCCAGACTTACGAAAAAACGGCAATTGTCGCCCATTTTCACACGGAAGCGTTCGAAGGCCTGAAAAATGCGACGATCACGGTTGTCATCGACAAGCCGCAATATGCCGAGATTCAGCTTCAGGTTCAGGGAAACATCCGCTCCGACATTTCGATGACGCCGAGCGAAGTCCGCTTCGGACCGGTCAAGGAGGGACAGGAAGCGGAACGGACGATTACCGTCGTTTACACGGGCGGAAACGCCGCTTGGCGGATTGTCGACTTTACTTGTCCGAACGAGAGCCTGTCGGCGGAAATCGTCGACGTCCAGGGAACCCCCGGTCGAACGACCACCAAAGTCAAGGTCAAATTGGCTGCCGACGCGCCGCGGGGCGAACTGAATGAACGACTCTACATGATCAGCAACGACTTCGATTCGCGGCGGGAGCTGCCGATCCTCGTCACGGCAACCGTCGGCAAGGTGTTGACGGTTACGCCGCAGACGCAATTTCTCGGCTTCCTGAAGTCCGGAGCGCCGTCGATCAAGAAAACGACGTTGATCCGGGGAACGCAGCCGTTCAAGATCACGAAAATCGACTGCGACGATCCGAACGTCGAAATCGCGTTCACGCCGGATCCCGACGCTCCGGCCAAGGGGATTTATCTGATTCCAGTCCTCTTCAAGAATCCGGCCGACGGCTCGCCCAAGTTGAACAAGGAAGATGGAATGCTCCATGCCGTCGTGAAAGTCGAAACCGATGATCCGACGCTGAAAACATCCTTTAACGTCACGGCAAAAGTCGTTAACGAAGAACCGGAGTGATTGGCATATCGCTTGCAAACCATGCCGGGAACGGTACAATGGGTTTCAGCTCTCTTTTCATCATTTTTCCCGTTGCCGTTTTGTTTGCATGGAAAAGGAAAAAATCGTCGTCGACAAATATCTCTGTGTCCGTTGCGGCCAGTGTGTTTTGACCTGTCCTTCCCGTTTGTTTGTTCGAGAAACGTCGAAGGATTATCCGTCCGTCGTTTCCGGAGCGGCGGAGATCTGTATTTCGTGCAACCACTGCGTCGCGGCCTGTCCGGTCGGAGCGATCAGCATCGGCGGTATCGGAGCGAAAGCCTGCGAGTCCTTTGTCAAGGAGAGTATTCCCCGTTTCGATCATATCGCGACGCTTGCCCGGATGCGGCGGTCGATCCGACGCTTTGCTTCCAAACCGCTCGACGAAAAAGTCATCGCCCAGTTGATGGACGTCGTTCGGTGGGCGCCGTCGGCGAAAAACGGGCTGCCGATTCGATGGGTCGTCGTTCAAGGAACTGAAAAGGTTCACGAACTGGCCGGCTTGGTTATCGACTGGATGCGAACGGTCAAGGGACTCGAATCAGTGGTTGCCGCCTGGGACGGCGGTTACGATCCGGTACTTCGTGAAGCTCCGTGCCTGATCATCGGTTATACCGAGAAGTCCGCTCTCTGGCCGGAAGTCGATACGGCTATTGCGATCGAAACGCTTGATCTCTGTGCCGCCGCGATGCGGCTCGGATCCTGTTGGGCCGGCTTTTTTATCCGGGCGGCGCAGAGCGATCCGGCGATCAACCGTTGGCTCGGCCTGACCGACAAACAAACCGTCCACGGCGGGTTGATGATCGGACATATTAACAACGAAGTCTATCAACGGGTTCCATACCGTCCTGAACTTGATCTGCGATGGATTCGCTAAGACCGGGACCGCAGGTTTCGGCTCTCGATACCATGAAAACGACTCTCTTCCTGTTTTTCGTTCCGCCGAATCGTGTTCGCGGTACGAACAAGAGCCGGGGGCGTAGGCGGTACTCCGCCGTAGCCTCTCCCCAAGAGCCGGGGGTGTAGGCGGTACTCCGCCGTAGCCCCCGGATGGTTGGTGTTTCGAGCAAAATAAAACCTTGGGTATGTTTTTTCGAGCGGATTTCTAATTGTACTGTGCAAGTTACAAAACATCGGACATTGAACAAGGCTGGAGACCGTAGGCCGGAGACTGGAGTTCCCGGTTTCCAACCGTTCCCTCCGGGCTCCAGCCTCCAGTCTTGCGGCAGAATCAAGGTTGCGTTCACAAACAACGCCGAGAACTT
>JAVBQW010000204.1:0-13728 GCA_031548665.1 Thermoguttaceae bacterium | reverse complement strand
AGGAAATAATGTTCGCGGTGTGATAACAGCCGGAATGGAGGCGTACTCGCCGTAATGACGGTTTTCGCCGTCAATCCGGCGGAGTACCGCCTCCTTTCCGGCTGTTATTTGATGAATATCAATTCGTTAACTTTGTACTAGTGCGGCCAGTCGCCGTTGGGCATCGGAATACCACGGATCCGTTTCGGATTGAGCACGACGTGTTTCATCATCTTCCGCTGCCAGGTATAGGCGACGTGAACGAGTCCGTCCTTCGTCTGGATGATCGCCGGATACGAAAATTCCGACTTCGGCGAGTTTTCGAAGACGCAAACCGCTTTCCAGTCTTTGCCGTCGTCGGAAACCGCGAGGTTGATCATGTTGCGGCCGCCGGGCTCGTTCGGATTCTCCGGTTTGCTGACCGTGTGATTGTAAATCAGGAGAAATCGTCCGTCGTCCAAGGCGATGGCGTCGACGCCGGAGCATGGATTCGGAAGTTTCGTCGGCGTGAACTTCCCCCAGGTTTTTCCGGCGTCGTCGGACCAGGCTTGCCAAATCTTGCCGTTACTGTTTTTGTCGCGGCAGAGCATCGCCATACGACCGTCCTTGAAGGGAAGCAGCGTCGGTTGGATCGTTTGCGCTTCTTCCTTCGTATGCAGCGGTTTGGTGCGGCTCCACGTTTTTCCGAGGTCGATCGTCGTTTCGAGATGCGAGGTCCAAACGCCGTCGGTTTCGTCGCTGCTCGGACAGACCAAGCGTCCGTCGGCGAGTTCCAACGGCTTGCAGCGAACGGGACCGATTCCGTTTTCCGGCAGTTTTTGTCGATCCGACCACGTTTTACCGTCGTCATTGGAAATCATCATTTCGCCCCACCAAGTCGACGGCGTGCGACCGACCTTAAAAAAGAGGAGCAGCGGCCCGTTTTTCGGTTGGAACAATACGGGATTCCAGCAAGCGAGATATTCACCGTTTTCCTGCAAACCGTTTGCGGCTTCCAGCGGCGGCGTCCAGCGTCCGTCGACCTTCCGCGACGTCCAGATACCGACTCTCGGATGCGATTCATGATAGCCGCCGAACCACGTCGCCATCAAGGTTCCGTTC
Source organism: Thermoguttaceae bacterium (assembly GCA_031548665.1). GTDB lineage: Bacteria > Planctomycetota > Planctomycetia > Pirellulales > Thermoguttaceae > WRKP01. The sequence goes on along the minus strand of JAVBQW010000204.1, from coordinate 12,648 downwards.
GCGGTCTCGACCAGACTGACGGCGTGACACGACGGAAACGGCGCCGTCTCGAAGATCAATTCCTCTTGAAGAATCGCCTCCCGCTCCCCGTAGGTTTGCGTCCAAAGCGTCGAAGAAAGAACAAACGTCAAAACGACGGCGAGAAAAAGTGTTGGTTTCATGGGCGGATCTTCGCTGAAAAGTAAAACATACCGTCATCCCCGCGAAGGCGGGGACCCAGAGAACAGATTTCAACAGGTTCTTGCACACGTAATTAACGGATGCAAACGGTCGACGATATCCTTCGTCTGGGTCCCCGCCTTCGCGGGGATGACGAAAAGAGTACAACACTTAGCCTTGTGCGTCGAACTCGTTCCAGAGGCCGTCGAGATCGGCGTCTTTCGGCGTTCCGGCGAACGCGACGACACGGTAACGCAGTTTGAGTTCCTCATCTTTCGGCAGCAAGAACGGTTCGTCCTTTTTGAGCCAATTCATCGGAGTCGGCGAGCAGTTGCCGTAATCCCGCGTGAACCACGGACAGTTTTCGAACATCGGATGCGGCGCCTTCGACGGACAGAACACGGCGATTCCTTCGGTGATTTCCTCTTTAAGTCCGGCGCGTTTTCCGTAAAACGCCATCCAACGGGACGGTTTGCCGAGCGTTTTTTCCTGGCCTTCGACTCCGTCGGCGTTGACGAGGACGCCGCCGCCGACCGGCGAGATGTCGTGAGAAGATCGGACGCCGAACAAACCGTGATTCGTCGTCGTGACCGTGATATCGGCAAGAGCTTTCATCGTGATCCAAGCGTCGATTGTATAACGTCGATCGTCAAGGATTTTTACCACGAAGCGGCGATTGTCCTCGATGATCGGCGAACCGTCGTAATCGTTATCCGCTTTACGGCTCCAAAGGCAACGATCGACGATTTCGGCGGATTTCTCATCGATCAGGAATTTGCCGTCCGCTCCCTTGGCAAAGGACGGTCCCTGAGAGATGATCTGACCGCGTTCGAGCCCCTCCTGCCAGTAATTGCCGCCGTTGACCCGATCCAAGCCGAAGAACAGCGACCGATGGTGCGGCCAAGGCATCGCGGATTCCGCCGTCAACGACAGTCCGCTGACCGGACCGGCAACCGGATAGAAGAAGGGATATTTTTGCGTCTGGTGAGCCCGATAGGACGTCAAAACGGCATTGTTCTTGCGAATCCAAAGCTGATAAAGCTGGTGCTTGCCCCCGGCGATGTCCGGATAGCAGGTAATATGGTCCAATGCCGGGTCGCCACCGTTGGAGATGAAATAGTCCTTCGGCTTATCCTGAGCGAACAGATCCGCAGCGAGCCCCATTCCGGCGATCGAAAGGGACGCGGTCTTCAAAAAATGTCGACGATGCATGAGAATTCTCCTGTTTGTAAATTTCGAAAACGAATCGATGAGACCATTCTCCGAATTTCTTTCGGCGTTGTCAAGTCGATAAACGGCAGCAAAAGACGAAAGGACCTTCGGACAAACACCGCGAACCCGGCGACCCACCGAAAAGATACGCTCCCGTTGCTTTCTTGCTTATGTTTTGCGGCGAAGCGAGTCTCGGGTAAGCTATTGCCCCGACACTTTTTTGACCAGTCGCTTGACGAGGCGACGCAACGATTCTTCCATCTGGAGAGCCGTCGGAATCGCCGCCCCTTTCTGCGGAATGACGACCAGATCAAGAAAGAGCGAAAAGTTCGAACGTTTTTTTCGAAACGCTTCCCGGATCAAACGTTTCCAACGATTGCGAACAACGGCGTTGCCGACTTTTCGAGAAACGGAAAGGCCCAATCGACTACGGTCCAATCCGTTTTCGATTCCGAACACGATCAACACCCCGTCGGCGACCGAACGACGGGCGTCGTAGACCCGTTTGAATTCCGTCGACTTGCGAAGCCTCGCCGTTTGGGGGAAGCGAAACGATTCCGAATTCAACGAAGGAGGATCTTGTATATCTATTCTCAAAGCTCGTGATATTTCTTGACACGCGCTAGTAAGGCTTTCGCCAGAAAATAAACCGCCAACTTTTGAGTGAAAGAGTGAGAGAGTGAAAGGGAAAATGCAAGATACGTTTTATCAAGCGGTTACATCTCTCTCACTCTTTCACCCTCCCACCTCTCCGTTTTCGGTATGAAACTTTCTGGCGAAAGCCTAAGATCGGGAGCATTCACCGCCCGTCCGGCTCGGACCGACCCTCTCGCGGGTTTTGACGCCGGAGCGGAAGCTCCTTAACGCCCGGACGGCAGGTCCCTGACATCGACGAATTTTCCGGCGATTCCGGCGGCGGCCGCCATGGCGGGAGACACGAGATGGGTTCGACCGCCCTTTCCTTGCCGTCCTTCGAAGTTCCGATTACTGGTCGCCGCGCAACGATCACCGGGCCGCAATTGGTCCGGATTCATCGCCAAACACATACTGCAACCCGGCTCTCTCCACTCGAAACCGGCCGAAATGAACGTTTGATGCAATCCTTCGAGTTCCGCCTGCCGTTTGACCGGTCCGCTACCGGGAACAACCATTCCGCGGACACCGTTGGCGATTCGTTTGCCCTTGACAACCTCCGCCGCCGCTCGCAAATCTTCGATCCGACCGTTCGTACAGGAACCGATGAATACCCGATTGATCGCAATGTCGGTGATCGGCATTCCGGGTTTCAGGTCCATATAAACGAGGGCCGCTTCGGCCATTTTTCGCTGGTCGGGGTCCTTGAAAGAGTCGAGCGTCGGAACATTTCCGGTAATCGGAGCAACTTGACCGGGATTCGTTCCCCACGTAACCATCGGCTCAATGTCGGCGGCGTCAAACGTCCAAGCGTGGTCGTAGGTTGCGCCGGGATCGGACGGCAACGCCTTCCAAAGTTTCAGGGCGGTGTCCCAGAAGTTACGGTCCGGGGCGTATTCCCTGCCGATGAGATAGTCGAAGGTTTTCTGGTCCGGAGCGATCATTCCGGCTCGAGCGCCCATTTCGATCGCCATGTTGCAGACGGTCATCCGGCCCTCCATGGTGAGCTGGACGAAGGGCTGGCCGGTAAACTCGACAGCATAGCCCGCTCCACCGGAAGTCGTCAGACGACCGATAATGTAGAGAATCAGATCCTTCGCGGTACAACCCTTCGGGAGGGCGTTTTCACCGTGAATCCGAAAGGTCTTCGGCATTTTCTGACGCAGTGTCTGCGTCGCGAGGACGTGTTCGACCTCGCTGGTTCCGATACCGAACGCCAAAGCTCCGAACGCTCCATGCGTCGCTGTGTGGCTGTCGCCGCAAACGATCGTTTTACCGGGCCAAGTCAGACCGCGTTCCGGTCCGACGACGTGGACGACGCCCTGGTTCGGATCGAGAATATCATAGAGCTTGATTCCAAATTGGCGGCAGTTCTTTTGGAGCGTTTCGATCTGGGTCTTGGCGACCGGATCGAGAATCGGCAACGTTCGATCGGCGGTCGGAACGTTGTGATCCTGAACGGCAAAAGTTTTGCTCGGACGCCGTACCCGGCGTTTGGCGAGCCGCAAACCTTCGAAGGCCTGCGGGCTCGTGACTTCGTGACAAAGATGAAGATCGATGTACAAAATCGCGTCGCCGTCGGGTTCCTGATCGACGAGGTGAGAGTCCCAGATTTTCCGGAACATCGTTTTCGGGGCGGTCGGGGTCGTGTCGCTCATGGGTCGGCCGAAAAAGGAAAGGTTGGAGCGGTCTTCAGAGGACTCCAACCTATTTTAATGCGTTCGTTCAGAAATACAACCCGCGCCGGATAAAGAGAAAATAACATCTCCAAGACGCGCTTCGCGGCTAAAACGCAAGCGGATCGTCAAGCCGGTACGAAACATTCGAACGGAAGCCTTACTGGAGATCCAGAAGATAGGCGTCGACCAATTCGGTGCAGTCTTTGGCGTCGAGAATTTCCGTGACCGTCAGGTTGAGGACGAACGATTCGAGAATTCCGTAAAGATGGCTGGCGGATGTTTCCGGATTGCGAACATTCAATTCCATTTTTTCCGTCGCCTCCCGGAGCAGCCGCGTCAGCAGGTATTTCATGCCGAACGTATGACGTCGAACCTTTCGCTTGACATCGGCACCGGACTGTTTCTGCGTCAGGATGTAATCGAGAACGACTGTCAGGAAGACCTTGTTCTCGGCCAGCATCCGAATCGTGATGTGAAGGATCCGTTCGATTTTCTCCGTCGCGGTCCATTCCTTTCGGTCGAGAACCTTTTCGACCATCGCATTGAGCTTGCCGGTCGCCAAGATGATCGCGTAAGTAAATATTTCCTCTTTGTTTTGGAAATATTTATAGATCGCGGTCCTCGAAATTCCGCAGCGGTCGGCAATTTTTTGATACGTGACGCCGCCGTACCCCTGCTCGGCGAACAGTGCAAAGGCCTGTTCGAGAATCACGATTCGACGTTGTTGATGGTCGACGATGGTCGTCATGAAAAAATCGTACCATCTTTCCGGAGCGGAGCAAGGGCCGATACCGTTGCACGGCAGTACAATTAGAATCCGAAGCGAATTCCCCAATGCATGCTCATGTCGCTGTAACGTTCCGCAAGTTCTGTATTGAACCGGGCAAACAGGTCGGTGTGGCCGTTCAACGTCATGTTGAGGTTCAGGCCGACGATTCCGCGATTGTTATGCATCGACGCCCCACGAATCGCAAAGACGGGTTCGTCCGGGAACGAAGCCGAGGTTCGAATTCGACCACTGCCCCAATCCTGCACCCAACCGAAATACACCGACGGATTGACGATATTCTTCTCCAACAGGCGGAACGAACGTCCGATGCGGAGCCCGACCGTTGTCAGGAAGGAACTCGTGCTCTGGCTGTCGATGTTGAGCGCCAACGCGGGATTGCCGTTGGCGTGTTCCCGTGCTCCGTCTTCCCAAAGGCAAATCCAGTTCGCGTCGAGGTACGGCGTGACTTCCAGTTTATGCAACAGGAATTTTCGCGAAATTTCCATCGCGGCGAACACCGAGGTTCCGTTGTGTCCGCTTTCCAACGTCGTTCCGAAACTCGGCGCGTCGCGATCGATCGAATAACGGTTGAACGAAAAACCGCCGGAACCGGACAGCGTCCAATCGTCCTGAAGCGACCGCGAACCGTACACGCTGAGCAGGAAATGGTTCGCCTCCCCATTCTGGAGCGAGTCGTTCGTTCGAACCTTGGCGAAGTATCCGCCCAAGCCGAAACCGACGACCGTATGGGCGTCGATGCCGCGATCGACGCCGACGCTGAATCCGTAACCGTCGGAGTAGAGTCCCGTACAGTGGGAGTCGGCCTGCGTTCGCAGGAAGTCGCCGAAGTTCTGGAACCAGAGATAATTGCGTTTTCCGTGCCGATGCATCAACCGATAGGAGCTGCCGCGATAGTCGGGCTCCCGTTCGGCGTCGAGTCCGAGCGGTTCACGGAGGAATCGGAGCCGCTCGAAGGTCGCAAGATTGTACTGGGTCACGCCGCGTTCCGAAACGTACGGCATCGCGGTTTGGAGGGTCGGCATCAACTGATCGAGGACGTCGCCTCGATAATCTTTTCCCGTTTTGAAGAACGTATCGAACACCGCCGCGCTGCCGACAGCGCCGAGTACCGTCCGTTGGTTGTCGGTCAGATAGGTATAATACTGTCCGCCGGTCGCCAACAGATTGACGCTGACCGAGCGTTGCGCCTCTTCCTTTTTCACCTCGTATCCGGTAACGTTCAGTTCGCCGTCGCCGGAATGGAATTGAACCTTTCCGTTGACGCCGTCGATTCGAAGAACGTCCGATTCGCTCGAACCGTCGACGATTTGGGTTCCGTTTAGGGTCAAACCGCCGTTTTCCGCCGTAAACACGTCGTATTGCGTCGTGAGTTCCTCGCCGCCGAAATCATCGAGGCTCAAGAAGATAACGTCAACGGTTCCGCCGCCCTTGGCGAAATCGAATCCGTTCTCGGCGATGATTCGGTCGCTGCCGTACTTACCGACTTTGACGTAAATCGTGGAGCCCCCTTCGTAAACGAAATCTCGGGCCGTGAATTGGCTTTGTCCGGTACTTTTCCGAGCGCCGACGTATTGGGTCGCTCCGTCTTGAAGAATCACGGTGTTGTCGATCCAACCATTTCCACCGAGCCAGGCCCCTTTGCCTATGGTGGTCAAGGCTTGCGTGGTTCCGTTGACGTAGAGTCCTCCGGCGTTGATGTTCATTGTTCCGCCGGTCACCGTATTGTCGTCGATCGTCAGGGTGCCGCTTCCGGTCTTGGTCAGGGTGCCGAGAACGCTGACGTTATCGGACAAATCGGCGTCTTTTTCAAGATTGACGAGCAACGTTCCACCGAGATTGACGCTGACGGAGCCCGTTCCCAGATCGTCAAACGACGAGACTTTCAGTGTTCCGGCGCTGACGGTCGTTCCGCCGGTGTAGGTGTTTTGGACGGCATATTCAAGAGTTCCGGTACCGGATTTTTCGACGCTTCCCGTTCCGGTGATCGCGTCGGTCAGTGTTTCGTTTCCGTTGATATTCAGTTCCAGAATCGCGTTCGTTTCGACGGCGCCGGTTCCGAGGGCGTCCAGACCGACGGCAACGAGCTTGCCGCTTTCCACGACGGTTCCGCCGGCGTAGGTATTCGTTCCGGAAAGCGTTTGCGTTCCGCTTCCGATTTTCGTCAACGATCCTTTTCCGCCGAGGTTTCCGGAATAGTCGGCGTCCTTTCCGTTGTTCCCCACCGTCAAGGCGACGGCGGTACCGTTATCGTTTGTCAAATCGATTGCTTCGGTTCCGGACAGTCCGCCGAGCTTCGCCCGGGTCAAGGTCTCAAAACTGAAGGTTCCGCCCAAAATGTTCAACGTGCTGTTTTGCAACGCCAATTCGTGGGCGATTGAAAGCTTGCCTTTGTCGAACGTCGTCGTTCCGCTGAAGGTATTCGCTCTGCTCAACTTCAAGGAATTGTCGCCGGTTTTGATCAGGTCGCCGGTTCCGCTGATCAATTGGGTGAAGTCTTTCGACGTTTGGGCTCCGAAATCGAGTTCCAGAACGCCGTTGTTCGTGATGTCGCCGGTTCCGAGCGCCTCAATGTCTGCGGCGACGAGTTGACTCCTCGCGAGAACGGTCTCTTTGACGGTATTGCCCTTCCCATCCGAGTATTCGGTCGCAGCGGGTGGAGTGTCGGATTCGTACATCGTCGTCGATAAGACCTTTCCGGTGGGATCCGTTGTTACAACGGCGATCTTGTAGCCGTCGTTGATGAGCGTTCCGCCGGAATAAGAATTCGCCTTGTTCGGAGGCAGTTTGTTCAACGTCAGCGTCCCGAAACCGGATTTTTCGACCGAACCGGTTCCCGAAATCGTATTGTCGAAGGAATCGTCTTGGTCGAGGTCGAAGACGATCGCTCCCTTGGCGCTGCCCGATCCGGTATCGATGGGGCCGGTTCCGATGGTTTTCACGACTCCCTTGGCGATCACTTTGCCGCCGCGAATTGTCGTCCCGCCCTCATAAGAGTTGTCCGAGTTCGACAAGGTCAGGTCTCCGGCTCCCGATTTGACGAGGTCTCCGGTTCCACTGATTTTCCGGGAGAACTCGCCGCTGTTCGCCAAATCGAACTGAACGGTTCCTTTTCCGTTCAGGTTTCCTGTTACGATGTCGCCGGTTCCGAGCGAATTGACCGTTTTCGCGACGACGGTCCCGCCTTCGATCGTCGTTCCGCCGCTGAAGGTATTTTTTGTTTGCGAGAAGGTCACGGTTCCGTCGCCCTGTTTGAGCAACGCGCCGGTTCCTCCGATGGAGCCGCCGATAAACGTGTAGTCTGCGGTCGGATTATTGACGATCATTCCGGGACTGTAATTGGGATTTCCAGCTGCTCCCCGTGGAGCGATATCGACGCCGCCGGCGTTGACCGTAACGGTTCCGGCTCCCAAGTCGTCAAAGATCACGGCGTCGCCGTTGAGAAATTGTTTGGTTCCGCTAATATCTTCAGCAACGATTCCGTTGTCCTGACCGTCCCAATTTTTCGAGGTGGCGTTCCAGGTTCCGTTGCCGGTTTTGTTCGTCCAAACCGTTGTTCCGTTGGGACTCGGCTTGTCGTCGATTTCGACTTGCAAGGCCGTTCCGTCGATCAGGAGTTTCGCGGACTGGGTTCGTTGTTCGGAGACCTTCTCGCCCTTGATCAGCAGCTCCATCTTCGCAACGTCGAGCACTTCGCCGTTAACGGTCATCAAATTGTAGACGCCTTTGGCGTCGACGCCGAGCGACAGGAGATCGATATTCTGGTCCCAATCCTCGACGCTCCAGTTGGTTGCCGTCAACTCCAGAAGGGCCGTATTGTCCTTGGAATAGCCGCTAAGGTCGAACGCGAGGGTCGCTCCGGCGGCAAGGTTGATGTCGGTCGCGGTGACGGCGTTTCCGCCTTGCGCGGCAAGCGTTCCGTCTGCGCCGATGTCGAAGGCTCCGCTGGCAATGGTAATCTGTCCGGCGGCGATACCGGCTCCGGCGGCGTTCGCCTTGTAAAGTTGTAGCGTTCCTTCTTCAATGCTGATCGTCGTCGCATCGCCGTTGAAAACCGAATGACCGGCGAGGGACCAGCTTCCGGCTCCGGTTTTCGTGATCGTCGCGGTGTAGTCGCCCGCCTGTCCGCTCATCGGATCGAACATTTGGAGTTCGCCGGATCCGGCGGTCGCGATTTGAACGTCGGCGATTTCACCATTCGCTCCCGAAAGGTTGACCGAGTTCGCAACGTTTCCGGCGAGGTTTCCGGAGAAGAGCGACGTCTTGCCGTCGGAAGCACCGAGCGTCAGGGAACTGCCCGATTTCGCTTGGTAATGGACGGCGCCGCCGAGAGCCGACGCGATATTTTTCTTAAAATTGGAATCCGTCAGATCGACGTTTCCGTCGATCATCGCCAACGCTCCGCCGTGGGTCGCCTGATTTTGTTCGAACAGTGTTCCGTTCGCGGTGAAAGATCCGCTGGAGACGAAAACCGCTCCGCCGTCGTCGAACGCTTTATTGGCTCGAAAAACTCCGCCGGTGATTGTCGCTGCCGCCGCTTCGTCGTGCGCCCACGCCCCGCCGTATCGGGCTTCGTTGGTGGTGAAGAGCGAATCTTGAAGAATCGCGGTGCTGTAACCATGTTGGACGACCGCTCCTCCGGCCAACAGAGCTTTGTTGCCGCTGAAACGGAGCGAAGCACCGTTGAAGGTTCCCTGGCCTGCGAGCTGCACGGCGCTTCCATACGTATTGGTCGCTGCGGCGGTACTCACGACCATGCCGTTGTTCATGAATCGGGTATCGGTCGCGTTGACGGTACCGAGAACGTTGAGGGCTTGGAGATTGCCGTTGAAACGGATGTCGCCTTCAAGATCAAGCGTTCCGTTCGCCTCGACGGTTCCGGCCGTTTCGACGGTTCCGGTCGCGGACGGTACCGTCACGGTCAGGGCGGTTCCCGGCGCGGCGGTGAGCGTTCCACGTCCATTGGCCTCGACGGTCAACTGCTGATTGAGTGTCGTCGTTCCATTGACAACGAGACGATTGTTCTCGTCGTTCCGGAAGCGGATGCCGCCCAGACCGAGTTGGTCGCCTCGAAGAACGTTCAGCTGGCCGCCGCCGGAAATAATCGTTTCACCATGCCAGGTGTTGGCCGTGTCGTTATTCAAGAGGACGAACCCGCTGCCGTCGAAGAGAAACGTCCCTTTGGGCGAGTCGGCGATATCGGGATTGTGCAGGTCGCTCAGGGAAGCACCGCGAAAGCTCCAGTTTCCGTCTCCGGAAACCCGCATACCGACTTCGCCGTCCTGAGGAGAGAACCGCATCGTATCGGTCAGCGTCACCGTGTTGTTGCCGGAAAGGTTGAACACGGCGGAATCGCCCGGAATGAAGGAATCGATATTCGTCGGACTGCTGAACTTCGGTTCGTCCCAATTCTGGTCGACGTAACTCCAAAGTCCGTTGCCGTCGTAATTTTTCCAGGTGAGAACGCTGTTCTTGTTTTCTTCGACGACCAACGCGACTTGGAGCGGGTTGGCATTGTCCAAACTGTATCCGAAGCGTTCGCTCATCAGGGAGGCGTCGACGCCGCCGACCCAGAGACCGAAGTCTCCGGCTGTCATCGGCGAGTCGCCTTGAATCAGGACGTAGGTTCCTTTCTCCACTTTTCCATACGGAATGTCGACGATATCGACCCGGACGCCCTGAACGGTCAATCGGGTGCCGCTCAGGTTGAGCATCGGCGTCGTTTTCGCGTGCCCGCCGTTATTGTAGTAATAATTCAGGTCGAAGGCGAGATTGGAACCGACGTCGAAGGCGATGTCGGTTCCCGTGATCGTGTTGCCGCCGTCGATCCGGACATGTGTCCCGCGCATCGCAACAAACTTGTCCGCATTGCCGGTCATGTGAACCTCGGCGCCCTCAAACAGACGAAACGTTCCCTGGGCGATGGTAAGCGTCGCTTGATTCATCAGGCCGGTGATCGGATCGATTTTCTTTCCGGTGTCGATTTTCGTGACGCCGCCGAGATTCCAGTCGCCCTCGCCGCTCTTGACGAGATGGGCCTCGAAAAGATTGGTACCGTCCATGTAAATCGGGTCCAACATATCGAGCACGCCGTCTTTCCCCGTGACGATATTGACGTTAATGTACGCGTGCTCCGGGATACCGGTATCCACCCAAACGCCGCCGGCGAAATAAAGCGAATTGGCGTTGCCGTCTTTGTCCTTGTTGCCTTGGTAAAGAGAATATCCGCCCGCCGAGGCTCCCAGCGTAATCGTGGTGGTACCGGCTATATCCCAAGCATAGATCGCCCCGCCGGAGCGATTCTTCGAAATGTTGTCGATGAACGTCGCGTCTGTAAAATCCGCCGAATTCGTAAAGCCCAGTGTGACGGCGCCTCCGCCGTTACCGGAATTTCCTTCAAAATACGCCCCCCTGGCGTTGATCGCCCTGGTTCGATAACCATCGTGGACGTTACCCTGCCAATGAGTGCTGATCGCTCCGGCTCCTCCCCCGACGCTGTTGTTATTCAAGTAGGTGACGCCGTTGGCGTTGATAGCACCGTTGCCGGGGGCGGTCATCACGGCGTTGTCCGCGCTGTTGAAATTCGCGAACGTGAAGTCGTCGCTGATGTTCAAGGTTCCCGTGACGTAGAACAATCGGTCGGCGATGTTTCGACCGTCGATCGTAATGTTCGTTCCCGCGATGTTCGCCCGTAAATTGACCGTTCCGTTGACGGTGAACGACGGTTGGGTGGCCGTGTGTTTGGTCAGCGATTGGTCCGACTTATAAAAGATCAACGTGTCGTTGTTGAGCGCCTGATGCTTTTTATACAGCTCCTCCAAGGAGTCGAAATAGTTGACGCCGTCCTGAGTCGTCGAGGAGCCGATATGGTAGTTCGCCGCCGGAGTCGTCGACGTCAGCCAAAAAACCAAGCACAAAACCGTCGGCAAAAGAATGAACCTGCGAGACATGGGCGACTTCCTTGTCTTTTTGCGTAACACTGGGTGATTTGCAGCGTTTATACAATGCGATAGCGCACGTCGAGAAAACGACGTCATCACGACTATCGGCGTTCTTCTCGACGTGAGTTTAGGGAAAGTTTGCAGGGAGAGCGAAGAGCCGGCCTTCCGTTCTCATTCCGGATGTTGACATGGAAACAGCGAAATGGGAGAATGAATGAAAGGCAAGGCTTTCGCTCGAATGTTTTGTACTCGCTTGGCGGTCCGCTTGCGTTTTAGCCGCAAAGCGCGTCTGGGTATTTTATTTTCTTTCGTCGTCACGACTCGTCAATTCTCAGAAAAATGCCGCAGGAAGAAGTCACGCAGTGGATCATGCATCTTGCCGAGGGCGACCAAGCGGCGGCGGAGAAGCTCTGGAACGAGTATTTCGCCAAACTGGTCCGATTGGCCCGGCGGAAGCTCGACGGAATGCCGCTGCGCGACGTTGATGAGGAAGACGTCGCTCTCAGCGCGATGAACAGTTTTTGCATGGGAATCGCGAAGGGCAAATTCGACGCCCTGCAGAACCGAACCGATCTTTGGAAGCTCCTCGTGACGATCACGGCTCGGAAGGCCACGGCGAAGCTCCGTCGTCATTTCGCTCAAAAACGGGGCGGCGGCGGCGTTCGCGGCGAGTCGATCTTCATGCAAAACGAGAACGAGGAGCAGCGAAACGAAGGAATCGGCAACGTTCTCGGCAGCGAACCGACGCCGGAACTCGCGACGGACGTCGCTGAAAACTGCCAAAAGCTCCTCGACCTGCTCGGCGACGACACGCTCAAACAAATCGCCGTCCTGACGCTCGAAGGTTACCGAACCGAAGAAATCGCCGTCAAACTGAACTGTGTCCGGCGGACCGTCGAACGCAAGCTCGAACGGATCCGGGAAATCTGGGAAGAGATCCCGGATAAAAAATGAATTCGGAGCCGCGACGCGTCTGCAAGTTTCAAGGGATCTCTGAAAATTCCGAAAACGAGCTGCGACCTGTGGTCGCAGTTCTTAAAAACCAAGAGATGTTTTCGGTCCCCTCGACGTTGCGACGAATTTTTCGAGGAACCCTTAATTGTACTGTGCAAGTTCTCGGCGTTGTTTGAGAACGCAACCTTGATTCTGCCGCAAGACTGGAGGCTGGAGACCGGAGGGAACGGTTGGAAACCGGGAACTCCAGTCTCCGGCCTACAGTCTCCAGCCTTGTTCAATG
>JAVBQW010000141.1:0-7500 GCA_031548665.1 Thermoguttaceae bacterium | reverse complement strand
GCGATATTGCTGAAAAACCCGGTCCCGATGTCCGGGATCATTTTGTATTTCTGTCCGAACCGGTTCTGCTTCTCGACCGGCGACATTTCGTAATCGGTTTCATTCAGCGGTTCCGGCGCGGCGTATTCGTTCAGGGGCATGGCTAAAATATTTTGGTTGGAGTGGCATCGATTTTCGGATCGCTTTTAAGGGCGACGGATTCTTCGTTGGCATGACCGGACTTGCTCATTTCCTCTCGAAGAGCCTTGACCTCCCACCGGACGCTACTGGCTTCCTGGTTGAGTTTTTCGAGGGCTTTTCTGTGGCAGACGGCCTGGTACCAACACAGACCGATCAATGCCGATGTCGCGGTAATGTTCTCGAAACTGGTCGGAGTAATCTGGGCGAAAAACGAACAAACACCCATTGCACCGAATACGAATATATTTCTCATTACGCCCTCCAATTGGCCGGGAACGGAACGCGAACCCGTTCGATTTCCTTGATCGTCGTCGTTTCCGGAAGCACTACATACGGCTGCCCGTAGACCGTGGCGGTCAAGACGAATCGCTCCAATGTCGCGCGATCCATCCAGCACATGTCGGCGGGCTCGCCTTCGTCGGACGTGCCGTAAATCTTGCCGTGCGAATTGATCCAGCCGACGTACTCGATACCGTTGACGACGCGATACCCGACGAAACAAGTTGCGTGAGCCCACGACCCTCGCAACACGGCAATCTTGACGCCGCTCTTGTCCATCGTCGAGCCACTGACGGCGGTACTGTTTCCGATCGCGACACCCAGACCGGCGCGACAGCATTTGATAATCTGATCGGCCAGTGTGTTTCTGCTTCCGGGGAGAAACACCAAGGCTGTTTGATGCAACTTCGCGGCGGCCATGTGCTGCTTGTAATTCGGCACGTTAATGTTGTCCGGACCGACCAGCGATTCCGGGAAGTGGCCGACCTCGTTGGCGAATTTCGCCATCGTGACGACGTTCTGCCCGCCGCGAGTGGATTCCCCTTTGGAGATGTACCATGTCACAATCGGGTTGCACGGATCGTAAATGAACGGCATCCCGACCGCGATGGACGTCAAGACGACACCACGACGGGCAAATCCGTTACCGTGCCCCATGCAGGACGGCCTATATCCTTGCGAAAACACAAAACGCCGCGATTTGCAGCGGTGGTCCGGGAGGTGTTCGAGGACGACCCACGGCAGAACGCACTGTTTTCGACCGGCCCGGATTTCATCGTGAAGTTTGCATTGTTCGTCGATGTACCGCTCGAACGTGGCGTCCCAGGAGAAAATCGGCATGTCGCCTACTTCCCAGACGGTCGAATACGACGGTGCCGCCGCTTGCAAGGCGTCACACAATTCGAGCGCGTCGTCGGTCGCCGGAAGGCAGCCGTTGATGCAAACGCCGTTCTGGATTTCGGGGATCCATGTTTTGCTCATCTCAACTCCTCGATCATTCCGTCGAGTTTCGTTTGCAGCTCCGCCAAGGTTTTGCAGTCGTTGATACGACCGTCGAACTCCTTAACGAAAGAACCCCATTCGGGGAAGCCGAATAACGGGGCGGCGCACTTGATCGCATCCGCTTGAGCCGCAAGCATCCCTTTGTACATTTCGTCCTTCAGGTTTTGACGCACCGTCTGGAGGCGATCCATGAAGTTTTGGAGCGTCTCCGATTGACCTTGGGGCACCAGGCTTTTCATTCCCCACGGATTCAGTAATGACGTCAACCTTTGGATTGTCGTTTGGAACGAATGGGGGAGCCGAAACGACAGGCTCGACTCCCCGAAAGCAAAAGGGTGAATCACCGTGACGCCGATAATTAGTCCCGACGCGAACGACCAATTCCAGAACAGGGTTTTCCCGAGTTCGTAGGCCTGTTTGGCAAACGACTTTCGGTTGAGCGACTGAACGAACATCGCCTTGAGTTCGTCGAACTCGGCTCGCAGCTCTTTGTATTCGTTGGAGTTCGGCATTTTACTTCTTGAAAAGGCTGATCAACTGGATGATCAAAGCGATGGCGTTGAAAATCACAACGGGATTCTCGGCCTTGTTTTCGGATGCGACCGCGACGGCACGGTTCACGGCCATGCAGTCGATCGGAATGACGCCGCCCTCGACGGCCTTGGCCGGAATCACCTTGCAGATCGCCGCCCAAGCCTTGTCGCTGTCGATGATGCTTAACGCGGTCGAAACGACCATATCGTCGATTTTCGTCGCGGTGAGCAGTGCCAGCGTCTGCCCGTAGTCGAACAGGATGCGGAGCCATTCGCGAAGCGCATCCGTATCGGCAATCCCGGGGTATTTCCGGATATGCGATCGCAATGCGAGCAACGTCGGGAAATTCCGGACGACACTCCACGCGGACGCGAGGCTGGTGAGGAAGGTGTTACGCATGATTTCGGAAGGCGGGTTAGATGGAAAGGACAAAAGGGAGGCCGAAGCCTCCCGGACGGTATGGACGAAAACTAGATCGTCCCGCCGTCGATAATCTTCGACTTGATGCTGACCCATACCTTGGTACTGGCCGTGGGCTCACGACGCACAACCCTACCGATCGACCCTGCCAAGGCTGCGACGTCGACTTTCTGGGTTTCGACGCCGGTTCGACCCGGGAGCTCCTCGATTCCCATGAGCGTCCCGAGGACGAACGTGTTGGAGTTGGTGTCGAACTCGAACACGCCCGACGTCGCGACACGAATATCGGTCGCCTCTCCCATCGGGCTCCGCTCCAACGCGACGCCGAGGAACTTGGCCGCGAACGTCGACTGGTTCAACGCCTTCGTCGTCTGGTTCGTTTGGGCCGAGGCGGGCTTGACGGCGTCGGATTCGTAATAAACGAGGTCGCCGACTTCGACAGCTTGCGACGACGGGACACGTGCGACGACTTGATTGGTTTCTCCGTAACGCCACCGGGAGCTTGCCAGAAACGATTCGTCGTGGAATTGAGGCTGTGACGAGGACAAAACGACATAAACCACAGACGATACCGCACCGCTGCCTACCAACGGCAGCGAGTCGACTTCGTAACCGATTAACAATCCGCCATTTGCGTCGATTGTGTTTTCTACGAAATTCCAGTAAACTTTCTGTCCTTCAATCGAGGTCCATCCGTCCGGCCTGGCAAATTTCCGAACGTCTCCGAGATTGGCATTGTTGAACCACTTACGCTCGCCCGCCGCAACAGGATAGTCCGGAATCCCGAACAGCATGCTCAAATTGTTAGGGCGGTAGACCGTACCGGCAGGAATCGCTATCGAAGGCGTCGAATAAAAGCCCCCGCCTTCATGTTCCCGCTGTCCATTTTGCGATTGTCCAAAATTATTCATTGAATATTCTCCTGATAGGATTGATTGATTTGTGAAAAGAGGACGCCCCGCGATAACGCGAGTCGGGTGACGTGATCGTCTTACGCCTGCCCCTGCATGAGAATCGCACCGTTGGTGTACATCGGCGTAACTCCATAGGGGTAAATCAACTGGTACTGCAGCCCCCAAACATTCGGGTCCATATCGTACTGTTTGATCTGTGCCGAGGTGTATCCGGCGAGCTTGCTGACGACCACGGCGGGACGTTTTTGCGGGTCGGCCATGTAGACCCACGCCTTGTCGGCAATTGCTTGGTAGTCGCTTGTCCAAGGTTGTCCGTCTTGTGTGAACTCGCTGTTGAGCCAGAGCCATTCCTTGAACGGAACCTTTCCGCGCATCATGTTGTCGCCGCCGGTACCGTCATAAAACAACTGCATCGAAGTGTAGAGTTCTTCGGCATCTGTCGTCAAAGCGCTTGGAATCAGTGCGAACGATCCTTGCGGCGACAGCGGATAGCCGTTGTCGTTTTTGAACTTCTTCGCGGCGTTCATTGCGTTCCGCAATCCATCCGCATTCATTTTCGATCCAGCTCCAACGACATTGTTATTCGCGGCGGAGAAGAACGGGTTGGTACCGTCCTGATCCTTGATGTGTCCGGCCATCATCGCCTGCCACATCATCGCAACGTCGTTCTCGACGGACTCCTCGGGAATCTGCGAAAGCTCTTGGACCAACTGGGCGAACGCGCCGAGCTGATCTTGGATGAGTACCATTTCCGGAATGGCGAACGTTGCGCCAAGCGGATCGGTTTGGTACTGGAGTTTCGAGGTCGAAAACGACAGGTGCGAAAGCTGGCCGGTTTCGGAAATCGCTCGCAATCGACCTTTGAGTCCGGTGTTGTACATTTCGACCGCCGAGAAATCTTTCGTAATTTCCTCTCGCGTAATCTCCCGGTAGAGCGGTGCGACTTTGTCCTGTGCCCGTTCGAGCGACGCGGCGATGATCGCGTAGAGAATGTCGGTCGCGTAAATGGTCGAGAACCCAAGACTCGCTTCAAGGGCCTTTCCATTGCGTCCGTAATAGTTCATCTTGCTCGCCATGCTCACTTTCCGCATCATTGGAACGGCTTCCGCCAGCCGAGAGTACGGATTCAATGTTCCGGGTCGCATCGAATTCACGGACTCGATCACAAGTTCCTGAAAAGATGTGGTATTATTCAGCCCCTTGATCGAGGCGTTGAGAACCTTTGTCGCTCCACCGGGCGTTTGAAATGAGATATATTTTGCAATCTCATCATCCTTCCATCCCATTGTTCGGGCGAAACGGAGCAAAAGCTCGTCTTGCTTGTGAATGCCGTTTTGAGGATTCGAGATACCGAATCCCATGTTCGCCTGAAGAGTTTTCGGCTTGGTGCCTTCGATCTTACCCAAACACTTTGAGACGGCATCCACCGAACTCCCGGTGGCAATCGCATTGGCAATGATGCGACCGGCGTAAGCGGATTTGTGTGTGGCCTGAAGTGCCTTGAGCCCTTCGACTCGCCGCGATTCGGCGAGCGCCGGATTTGCCGGTGTCGACTTGGAAGCACGTAGCGCGTTCGCTTTTTGTTTGGCGAGCAGCTTGGCTTTCTCGACGCGGGCCGACGCGCCGAGAACCGGCTGCATTTCGTCCACTTCAGTTGTGATCTCGGAAACGATCTGTCCGATTTCTTCCGGCGTCGCGTTGGCGAGTTCTTCGGAAATCACTTCAACGGCAGCTTCGCGAAGAGCTTCGGTGGCGTCTCCGGAAGAATCGCCGGTTCCACCGCTGCCGTCTTCCAGTGCGGCGTCCATTTCGCCGGAACCGAGAGACTCGAATTCGGCTTTCAGCGTGGCTTTTTCTTCGTCCGACATTGCGTCGAATTGTTCCTTCGTAATGTCTTTCGAGGCCAGAAAGGCGTCAAAACCCATGGTGTTTTCTCCTTTGAAAAAAGTCTTCATTGCAGCGAGTAAACACCGAGCTTCAGGGTCGCCTCGCTGCGAAACGAATGAGCCCTCGGTCAAGTGACCGTAAAAAAGGATGTCGATTGGGCCGCGAAAAGTGCGACCGTTGATTTGTGCGGTTTGGCCTCCAGGTATTGTTTTGACGTTGTACTGACGTCCTCTCGATATTCCGATGGACGGTCCCGGCTTGTGAATGTCGGCGTCGATGTAATCGAGCAACTGCTTTGCGTAAATCGTTCCGTGAACCTCGGCGTCACAAACGACTTGCCATTGTCCTCCGACCTGTTCCTTCCGAATGTTGATGAGCCGCCCGACCTTCAAGTTGTCATCATGTTCGATCAGTGCCGGTGGCTCTTCTTCGATCACCAGCGTTTCAATATCGACCACCGCCGGAGCGTCGAATCCGTTGACGTCACATTCGCCACCGCTGTAAAGCGGTCTCATGGGAATGACCCGTCGTTCCGTCTCACAAAGTGGCGGCAACATAGCCGTCAATACTTTGTCGAGTAGATGGATTTTAATTCTGGCTTTCGACGGCATCGGCTTTTGGTTCGTTGATTCGCGTGTTGCTCATTTCCGGAACAACGCCATTGGACTCCTCCTTGATTCCGTACAAATGAGGAAACTCCCTCATCGCGTCCTTGATGTTGTCCATGTGGTCCTCGAAATCGTCGCCATGCCTTTTGTTCCAAAGGATTTGCGGAGTCGTCTGCAAGTTCTTCAAGGCGATTGCGTCGGCTCTTGCTTGGGCTTCCGGATCAACCATCGGTGGATCGGGGAATCGGAAGTCGAAAAACACTTCGTCCGGTGCCGGAATCTCGGCGCCCCAGTTCAAAACCGCATGCGGATAAACGCATTCGTAAAACAATCGAAACAAAGGATAAAGACTCGATTGTTTAATCGATTCTTGGATCCGTTCGACCTGTAATTGAAACGGCTGGTTGTCAAGCTGTCCGCTGGAAAAGTTGTATTCGTGTGAGGAGCCGGTCGACTTGTTTCGCGTCAAGCCGACCGCACGCCCCATCATCGCGACGAACCCGGAAATGATTTCCCAGATTCCTTGGGTTGGTTGCTCCGGCTTAAATGGGGTCGCCTTGGTTTTCGGCGGAAGCTGCATCCACGTATTGCGCTTGACTTCCGAGGATGCGTAGGGAAACATCGGCTCGATTTCACCAAAGGGGGAGCCGTCGTCGCCGTATCCGTACTCGGATTCAATCGTCCCTATGAACGAACTGGTGTTTTTGAAGTTTTCTTCAACCGCCGACAGGGTATCACGAAGCCGACCGAACGATTCAATGATCGGCGCATACCAGGAATATCCCGTATATTGACCCGGCATGACACGACGGGTCAAAACATGGATATACTCCGGTGCCACGAAACGGTATCGGTTTGGGTCGAACATCTGCCCGTCCGTTTCAGGCATGTCCAAAAGAACGACATTGACGAGGTTCCCGTAGTCGTCGAAAATGAACCCGTCGACCAACCAACCAAACTCATATTTTCCATTCGGCTTGGAGTCCGGGTTGGCGATTCGTTGGGGCTCGATCGCTTCGTAATTGACAGGAAATATTTCTCGCTTAGGATTGTGGCTCACAAGAGCGTAGCCAACGCCGTCCACGATCATCATGCGGACCATGAGTGAAAGCGTATCTCGCAGACCGACGTGCGAGACCATCTTTTTCCAAAGAAGCTCGATCCACCGTTGAAAATCCCGGTGCGATTTGTTCCACTCCTTGTCAAGTTCGCGTCCGTAAAACTGAAGTTCCGGTCCTTTTCCGACAACATAAAGGTCGTAAGTTTCCGCAAACCCGTAGGCGTAGGGATTGTTTTGATACTCCTCTCGCGCCTTAGCTCTAACGGCAATACGGTCGTGGTTCGTAATATCGATCGCGGCCCGCTTATCGTAGACTCCTCGCCAGTGAGGTGCCGTGTCCCACGAACTTCGCGCGGCATTCAACCCGGCCTGCAAAGCCCGCCGGGTTTTGCCGAACGTTCGTTGAAACGCTTTCGATATTGTTCCGAACAAATTCATTTCTGATTGGGTCCGCCTGTTCGAGTACGAGACATACGTATTCCCCGCTTCATGGCGTCGATCTGCATTTGAAGGAGTTCATTTTCCAGTTCCTGCTTCGTGGACTCAAATGCAACATTGATTCCGGAGGTCGCAAAGTTGGAAATCTTTCGACCTCCGATCTCCGTCATGGCGTTTT